>JAWLHD010000452.1:0-3934 GCA_041690555.1 Anaerohalosphaeraceae bacterium | reverse complement strand
GTCCACCTGACGGACTCGTCGACTGTCCGATCGCATGGCCATCGGAGATCGTCTACGCAAACGGCGTCAGCATGAGCTACAGCAGCGAAGGAAATCCGCATCCCGACGGAATCCGATTCATAGGAACGGACGGCTGGATACACATAAGCGGAAACGGCACCACCACCGCCGACCCGGCGAACGTGCTGACTTCCGTCATAGGTCCGGATGAACTGCACCTCTATGCCAGCCCTGGGCACCATCGCAATTTTCTCGACTGCATAAAGACCCGCCGAGCCGCGGCGGCTTCCGCGGAGGTGGGGCACCACGCAACCACAACCTGCAACCTGGTGGAGATATCCGCCCGATTGGAACGGCCGGTCAAGTGGGATGCACATAAAGAATCTTTTGTCGACGACAGGGCGGCGGACCGCCTGTTGTCGCGAGCCGCACGGATGCCGTGGCGACTGTAGAGTATGGGTATGCCAATAAGCATCATCAGGAATCAGAGGGGTGTCGGCTGATCATGATTAGCGACTCGAAAGCCAGGTACAAAGTGTTTGCGGGCGGCGCGTTCGCCTGTGCCGTCTATGTCCTCCTTATGCTGGCGACAGCCGGCGCCGCCGTCTGTCCCAGGGGCGATCTCAACGAAGACTGCGTTGTCGATATTCATGACCTGATCATCCTGGCGGACAACTGGCTCTCATCTGATTGCACCGACCCCGCCTGCGGTGATCTTGATCTTGATCAACAGGTCACCATCAACGATCTTGCTGTTATAGCGGGCGCATGGCGGAACGCCGCCAGTCCCCTAACGATAACCGAGTTCATGGCATCGAACAGCACCACTCTTGCCGATGAGGACGGTGATTTTTCGGACTGGATCGAGATACGCAATGTCTCCGGCCGTCGGGTGAATCTGGGGGGCTGGTATCTTACGGACAATTCCGACAATCCGCTGAAGTGGGCATTTCCTGAGATGGATTTGGACAGCACCAGGTACCTGTTGGTGTTTGCATCGGGCAAGGACAGGTCTGATCCTGCCGGCCAACTGCACACCAACTTCTCCCTGGAAAGGGCTGGAGAGTATCTTGCTTTAACCAACCCGGCCAAAGGTGTCGCACATGGCTATCCGGATCCCTTTCCGCCGCAGTTGCCGGACGTGTCATACGGCCTTGTCGAGAACACCGTCACAGCCCGACTGATCCGAGAGGGAGACAGCATAAGGTACCATGTTCCTGTCGACGGACTGCTGGGCGGTCAGTGGCGCAACAATGCCTTCGATGATTCATCCTGGACCGCCGGACGCACCCCCGCTGGCTACGAGAAGGGTAATCAGCCGCGGTATTCAGTGAATCTGATAGGCTACTGGAACTTCGACGATAATGCACTCGACCATTCGGGCAACGTTAATCATGCCGTACTCCACGGGACTGGCTTCTCCGACGATATTCCGCCCGCGATCATTTCGGGCAGGTCCATCTCTTTCAACGGCCTGTCCGATTACATCCGGATCCCTGATTCGCCTACGCTTAATCTGGCAACCGGCGCAGGCCAGCCATTTACCGTGGCGTATTGGTTCAAGACAACCGAGACTCAGGCAAAAGTCGTCATGGAGAAAGGCGCGAGAAGCCATTTTGCAACCCGCATGGAAGCCTTCGCCGACGCAGGCAAGATCAGCTTCCGAATGCAGGACGACAGCGCAAACCAGGTGACCAGTGTTGAGCCCGTCAATGACGGTCAGTGGCGGCACTTTACAGCTTCTTTTGATGGTCAGATTCTGCGGCTTTACATCGACGGTGTGCTCAACGCTCAGGTGGCGGAAACAGGACACCTCGACAATACCGATCCACTGGTGATCGGTTCTCGATTCGGCGCGGCGCCATGGAAAGGCATGATGGACGATCTTGCCTTGTGGAATTGTGCGCTCACTGAAGAACAAATCGCCGGCCTGTCTGACGGCAGCCTCAGGCCGCTTGAAGTAAACGGGATTATATCCGATGTTGACGACCGCCTTGCCGGGTACTGGAATTTTGACGGAACAGTGGACGATGTTTCGCAGCGAGGCCACAACGCCACGAATTACGGTGCCGTCTTCAGCACCGAAGTGCCGCCCCCCATCGGACAAGGCACAAGCTTGAGGTTCAACGGCATTAATAACTATGTCGTTGTGCCCGATGCTCCCGAGTTGCGAATTGGCTCGAATTTCACACTTTCCCTCTGGATGAAGTCGAACGACCTGGATCAGAGCCAGAAGTACGTCCTCTCTCGCCACGGCGGGCATCAGCAGGCGATCATTTATGAATATGTGGACAACCACGTCGAATTCTTTGGCCCCAGTGCAACCGGCAGTGACCCCAGACCCGGCTCGCAAATGCCGGTTGCCGATACCGACTGGCACCACGTCGCTTACACATACGACGGTTCCGTCTGGAGTGGCTATGTTGACGGGGTGCAGATATTCTCAGTGCAGCGGTCGTTTGTCCTCAACACCGGCGTTTACCCGTGGTACATAGGTTCGGCAAACGGTTCCGTGGCGTTCTTCGACGGCTGGATTGACGACGTTTCCATCTGGATCGATGCCCTTAGCGAGCAGGAGATCGCCGTCTTGGCCGCCGGCGCCTCTCCTCGGGCGCTGTCGGGATACGCAAGCCTCATCAGGACCGACCTGGAGCCGAAAATGCATGCCAGAAATGCATCCGTCTATATCCGTCACGCTTTTGATGTAACTGAACCTGCGGACCTTGAGGATCTCCGCCTCGGCGTCAAGTATGACGACGGCTTCATAGCATACCTCAATGGCGTCGAGGTCGCCCGTCGTAACGCCCCCGCGGAACCGGCATGGAATTCTGCCGCGATCACTGCGCATCCTGACGAACTGGCTGTTATCTTTGAAGAAATCGATATCAGCAGCGTTCTGCCCGTGCTCCAGACTGGTCGGAACATACTCGCCGTACATGCGCTGAATGAGTCGGCCGTTGATGACGACCTCCTATGGTCATGCGAATTGACCGCCACCCAGCCCTGGCAGTCTTCGCTGATGCACCGCTATTTCAGCAAACCAACTCCGGGAGCCCCAAATGGCGACGGGGCCAATGATATAGGTCCAATTATCAGTAATGTCGAACATGTGCCGGCAGTCCCCTCGTCGCACCATGACATTGTCGTCACCGCCTCCATAACAGAATCATTCTTTCCGCTGGAAAGCGCACGTCTTATCTACCGGGTTATGTACGGCCCTCAGGTGTCCGTGCCGATGCGCGACGATGGAATCTGGCCCGATGAGACCGCTGGCGACGGTGTGTTTACCGCCGCCATACCCGCCACGGCATATGGCCCAGGAGAGATGGTCCGATGGTACATCAGGGCCGCTGATATACGAGAAAACCCGTCCCGATGGCCTATCTTCAATGATCCTACCGGTTCACCGGAATACATGGGGACAGTCGTTGCAGACACGGCTATTTCGTCCCAAATCCCGGTTTTTCACTGGTTCCTTGAGCCCGGAACCGAGCAGGCCGCCCGGACAAGATCGGGAACCAGATGCTCGCTGTTCTATGATGGGCGTTTCTATGACAACATCTTCGTTCGGCTTCGCGGGGCGACAGCCGCCGGTCTTGCCAAGAACCCTTATAAATTCGAATTCAACAAGGGCTTTGACTTCGTTTATTCGGATGAATTCCCGCCGATCGACGAATTTGACCTCAACACCACTTACAGAGACAAGGCTTACATACGTCCGATACTCGGTTATGAACTGTATCGCGATGCGGGCGTGCCGTATTCCAATGTCATGCCTGTCCACATGAGGCGAAATAACGCGTTTTTCTCGGTCGCCATCTTTACCGAACACCCGGATAAGACGTTTCTTAGGCGCAATGGCCTTGATCCCGGCCGTCAGCTCGGCGGCGTTGGCATAGCCTTCTGGATGGGCCTGGTAGTGCGTTCCGACACC
>JAWLHD010000451.1:0-3951 GCA_041690555.1 Anaerohalosphaeraceae bacterium | reverse complement strand
CCGACGGAGGCAAGGTATACCCGATGCCGTTCACTCGCCAGGGTCCGTCGGGCCCGAACATCGCCACGGGCGCACCAGCCGCGTTGTACAGTTCCAGATACTCATCAGCTTCTCCGACCGGGTGATACATTATCTCGCTGATTACTACGCCCGCGGCCGGAGCTGCGTTGGGTGCGTCCCGAGTGGGCGTCATCGCAAACCAGTAATCTCCGCCGTCAGGATACCGTCCATGCGAATCGGTAACGTCCTGCCCGCTGAACCGCACTGCGTCGATGACGCGGTCCTGTCCCGTGCCCGGCAGATAAGACAGGAAAACATGCTCGCCCGCCTTATTGAGGCCAAAACCGGTGGTGATCGGGTTATGAAAACCACTGACTTCATCGAAACTGATCCGCCCGCCGGCGGGCAGTTCCACGTCCGGCAGCGCCCATTTCTTCAGGTCCTTGACGCTGTCGCTGAGATACCAGTCACCGTTAAGCGCAACAAGCGAATCGCCGGCATTATACAGTTCGATCCAGTCGTTCGAATCGTACTCCGGCCGGTCGGGATCGTAGTAATCGGTGTGAGCCATGATCTCGTTGACCACCACCGACTTCACCGGCTCGGGATCATCCGCACCGGGCGAACCGTGGATATAAGTGCTTGCCCGCCAGTTGCCGCCGTATTTGCCCGAACCTTCCGACTGACCCCGCAGCGCCGAATCGAGCGCCACCAATGAATGCCCGCCGCCGTCTGCTACCTGCGGCCAGCCCCACCCGTCGCTGTACTCGAATTCGGCAATGACGCCGTTCCAAAAGTCTTCCAAACGCAGGTTCTCGCCGCTGTTGTCAAGCCTGCCCGAATAAACGCCCGCGATGCGCGGCGACAGGCCGTTACCGTAGCGGCTCTCGAAAGCGGACTGGTCCTTCACCGCGAGCACGAATTCGCCCGGTTCCAGCGCCAGGACGGCGCCGTCGGCAAAATCAAACGTTATGCCTGCCGTGAACGATACGCCGCTCAGGTCCAGCGCCTCGTCGCCCGTGTTCTTCAACTCGACAAATTCGAATTCGTTATTGTCGTCGAAGCCGTCCGCCGCCGCCGGGTTGTACATAATCTCCGTGATCCGGAGGTCTTGCACGATGCCCGCGGCAATCGGCCTGCCGGCGACGAATTGAACCGGCGACGACCAGTGGCTCCATCGCTCCGTGTTGTCCTTGAAGCGCGCACGCACGCGATATGTACGTCCCGCACGGACAACCGCAGCCGGCACTGCTACCGTATTCTGAAAGGCGCCGACCTCACCGCTTTCCCATATTGGCGTAATCTCGTATCGCCCCGGCCGACGCAGCACCGTCGACGGCGGCTCCTGACCCGCAGCCGGCTCACCCACCAGACGCACCTCCATAAAGCAGTCGGAACTGCCGCCGAGGTTGGCGTTGTATACGTGAATCGCCAGAACGTTGGTGCCGGCCACAAGATACTCCGAAGGGTTCGGCAGAACGAACTCGACGAAACTGTTGTCCTCTCGCGCGGGCACCCCCAGGTCGTCCAGTTCCGCGTCATGAGCCAGCTCTTCCGGGATCGCCGGAGCAAACGCAACTCGTCTGCCGTTGATCCACGCGTTGAAGCCGTCGTCGTACATCGCATAGAGCTTCAGAGAGCCGATCGCCGCCGGATCGTTCACCTCGAACCGCCTTCGCATGTAAAACGTGCTGTAGTTGTATCGCATGTCCAGCAGTCGTGTTCCCATCGGGACGGATACGTCATACCCCAGAGGAGCGTCCCCGACAAGCCACGCTGTGCTCGCCGGATCATCGTTGTAATCGGCAAAGCGCCACGCGCCCGGCTGAGTCGACGGCTCCTGAGTTCCCTTGAAATACCGCCAACTCGAGCCTTCGCCGATCAACAAAAAGCTGTCCGGCGGCGCAACGTATTCGGAAAACGGCTCCACCTCCGCGATTCGCCACGACATCGCCCCGAATGTGCCCGCGCCCTGCGGATCGCTGAACGGCGTTACGCTGAACCGCAGATCGTTGGCCGGATAGCCCGCCGATCCGATGTACGCAATCTGAGGCTGGTTCGGAATAGCGGCGTCGGCGGCAAGCGCTTCCATATACGTCCTGCGTGCTGTCGCGTAATCCTTCATCAACTGGACCATGCCTGCGAAACTCCGCTCGTGACCCGCGCTCTGTGCCGCCGCGTAGAAGCGATTCTGCCCCGCCTTGTGGGAGGCGGGCTGATCGATGTAATTTGGAAACGCCGCATCGCCGACCACCCAATGCCAGTCCCACATTGCCCGGTCGGCGTCCACGATCGACACCTCCGCGCCGGGCGGGTCGATGATCGCCGCCATCTCATCGATCAACTGATGTATCTGATCATTGCCCCACATAAGGTCATTGAAGTGCCGCGTGAAGTTCCTGTTGCGGATGTTGATCGCACTGTGCCCCAATATTCCTGCGCGACTCCACGGATCGCTCATGTCGCCGTAATACGTCGTCCATGTCAGGTCCACGTCCCACGGCAGCTGCGACCAGAGAAGATTGGTACCCCACTCATTGGTGATCGGTTCCGGATTGTTGTAGAAGAAATGATTCTTGTGCGTAATGTCGCCATGGTGGACCGCCCGGTGGACCGCGAACATCGCGTGGTAATGATCCAGATTGGCATGGGTTGTCCACCATTGCTCCGACGGCCAAGATTCGAATGTGTCCTTGAAGTAGCGGATATCCGAAAAATCGTCGGGCTGCGTGGGTCCCTGATTGTTCAGTTCGCCGTAACCCGACTCCATCTTGTAAAGGTTGCCGTCCGGCAGTTCATGTTCGTCCAAAAACCTGCCGTCCATCTGCTCGATGGCCATATACAGCCCCCAGAAGTCGCCGTCGTATTGAGTGCCGCCGGTGGTAATCGGCGGATGAGCAGCATTGAATAGCCCGTCTTCGTGCGCTTCATCGATAACCCGCAATTGCAGCCAGTGCGTCTTCGGCGCCGGACAGCCGGCAAGGTTGAACAGCTTGAAACTCAGCGCCTCGAACATCCCCTGCTCGCCCCGCTGACCGAAGCTGCCCTGCTGAATGCACGCCGAAAGATTGAGTCTTCGCCACTTGGTCTCGTATTCTTCGCCGTAATCATCGCTCGCCTGGAAGTTGTGTCCCCGATTGAATCTGAACTTCCACATGTTCTTGCCCATCGAATACCGCCATACGCCCCCTCGCATGCGGTACCTGATATGGTCGTAGACCTGTCCGTCATAGACCAGCGTCCCTCTCCATTTAAATTCGCTGCCCGGATACTTTTCCAGCCACGTCGCCCTCTCGACATCGGCTTTCTTGCTGATCAAATGATAAACCGGCAGAGATTCCATCACGTCTGCGCCGTACGTTACGTACTCGGGCTGAGCCGCCCAAGGATATATCGCCGCGCTCCAGTCGGGCACGCCGTCGTAAACGAAATACGCAAAATTCGGACACGGATCGTCGCCGTAAGGACCGGTTATCGACAGCCCCCGCCCGTCCACGGCTGTAATGCGATAGCGCACCAGTCGCCTGTGCGCCTGCAGCGACCCGGGCAGCACCGCCGTGTAAATGTCGTCGTCCGCTTCGGCGTCGCCGTTCATTCCGTCGTCATACATCGCGACGCTTGTCCATTGCGTATTGTATGCCGCATCGTCGATATTAATGTAGCCGCCCGGATCGACTACCTGGTAGCTCAGTGTCACGCCCGCGACGCCGTCATCGTCGGTAACCTTGACGGTGATTTTAACCGGATCGCCGGCTGCCGGCGACCGCGGCGAATGCTTCACTTGCCGCATATGCGGCGGCACGTTGGCCGAAAGCACCACATTGGCCTCCCCCGGTGTGGGAACGCCGCCCCGCCAACTGCCACCGAGATCGTTGTCGATGCCCGGATTGATCAACTGAATCGAAGCCTCCGGCAGGTCGCCCACTGTCGGCCAGGGGAAGCCCAACTTGT
>JAWLHD010000450.1:0-3953 GCA_041690555.1 Anaerohalosphaeraceae bacterium | reverse complement strand
TTGGAATTTACGAAAGGAAGGACGGGATGAAGGCGGATCGCTGTGTTGTGGCGGGGCTGGTTTTTGTTTTTGGGTTGTTTTTGTTTGCGGGTGCGGCTGTTTGTGCGGAGGGTCCTTTCGAGGCTGACTGGGAGTCATTGGCGAGGCATGAGGAGGCGCCGGAGTGGTTCCGTGACGCGAAGTTCGGGATATATTTTCACTGGGGGGTTTACTGCGTGCCGGCGTTCGGCAACGAGTGGTATCCCCGGAACATGCATATCAAGAGCGGGCGGGAGTACAGGCATCACGTTGAGACGTGGGGGGAGCCGACGGAGTTCGGTTATCATGACTTTGTGCCGATGTTCAAGGCGGAGAAGTTCGACGCGGAAGAGTGGGCGGAACTGTTCGCGGAGGCTGGGGCGCGATTTGCGGGACCGGTGGCGGAGCACCATGACGGGTTTGCGATGTGGGCGAGCAAGATGACGCCGTGGAACGCGGGTGCGATGGGGCCGAAGCGGGATATTACGGGTGAGATAGCGTCGGCGGTTCGGAAGCGCGGGATGAAGCTTGTTGCGACGTTTCATCATGCGCGGAATAACCTTTGGCAGAAGGACGGGCGGAACTGGACGGGGCATTATGACCGGGTGAAGACGGACTTTGCGTCGCTGCTTGAGGATCCTCAGCAGGCGATACTGTACGGGTATGTGCCGCGGGGGGAGTTTCTCGAGATGTGGAAGGGCAAGCTGGTGGAGGTGATAGACAAGTATGAGCCGGACCTGATGTGGTTCGATTCGTGGCTTGATGAGATTCCGGACAGCTACAAGACGGCGTACCTGGCGTACTACTTCAATCATGCGGCGAAGCGCGAGAAGGGGGTGGTGGTTACGTACAAGCAGGAGGACCTGCCGCAGGACGTTGGGGTTCTGGACCTGGAGAAGGGTCGGATGGATCGGCTGACGGATTTTGCGTGGCTGACGGACGATACGATCAGCCTTGGGAGCTGGTGCTATACGCGTGACCTGCGGATCAAGCCGACTCGGGTGGTTCTGCATTCGCTGATCGATATCGTGAGCAAGAACGGGCAGCTTCTGCTGAATATATCGCCGAAGGCGGACGGTACTATACCGGCGGAGCAACAGAAGGTGCTTCGGGAGATGGGTGCGTGGCTGAGGGTGAACGGGGAGGCGATTTATGATACTCGGCCGTGGCAGGTTTTTGGCGAGGGGCCGACGGACCGGAGCCTGCCGAAGGGGCAGTTCGGCGGTGTGGCGGATCCGAGGGGCGGGTATTCGCCGCAGGATATTCGTTTTACCCGGTCGAAGGATGGGAAGACGCTTTACGCGATCGCGCTTGGGTGGCCCGGCGAGAACGCGGAGCTGGTTATTCGGTCGTTCGGCAAGGACCGTATGCGCGGGGATTTGAAGGTGCAGGGCGTGTCGATGTTGGGCAGCGAGGCGAAGATCGCGTATGAGCTGCGCGACGATGGGCTGGCGGTGCGGACTCCGCGGAAGAAGGTCGACGACATGGCGGTTGTGTTCCGGATCGAGACGTCGGGGTCGGCGGTGATTCTTGCGGAGGGAGACGTCATTACGCTGTCGGCTGAGGCGGCGGTGCTGGACGGCGGTCGGATTCAGACGGAGGAGAAGTACGGGCGGACGAACATCGGGTTCTGGGACGATCCGAGGGAGAGCGTTCACTGGCTGGTGCGGATTACGCGGGCGGGCGAGTATGTTGTGGGCGGTGAATTCGCCGCTGCGAGCGGGGCGTCGAGGCTGGTGCTTCGATGCCGTCGGAATGAGGTGACGTTCGACGTGCCGAGGACCGTGGGGTGGGACAAGGCGGCGCAGGTGGAGATCGGCAAGTTAGCCTTCGATGAGGCCGGGGTGTATCATGTGTCATTGAGGCCGGCGGCTGCCGAGACCTGGAAGGCGGTTAACGTCTGGCAGATTGAGCTTATTCCTGTGCGATGAGGGTGGGGGTTAGAATCTGAGCTGTTCGGGCATGTTGCCGGGTACGCAGCGCCAGCGGAACCAGTCGATGTCGTCGTGTTCATTGGTGGGGGGATGGGGGTAAGGGAAGCCGGTCTTGTTGGGCACGGTCGACGGGCGGGGTGCGGCTTGCCCTGGCAAACAGGGGCAGGATGCCTGTGCGGCGAGCGGATTGGAATTTATGAGGGTTGACAGCGGGGAAATTGTGTCTACGATATGGAGGGACGTTTGGTTATTCGGCGGGTTAGCGGCCCGAAGCGGTATGTTTAACGGATTTGTTTACCAATGTTTTTGTTGAAAGGAATTTGATATGGTGCTTGATCGAACTCTGAAGATGGGGATGGTCGGCGGGGGTCCGGGGGCATTTATCGGTGAGGTGCATCGCAAGGCTTCGCGTTTGGACGGGGGCGTGGAACTGGTCGGCGGGGCGTTCGATATCGATCCACGGAAGTCGCGTCAGATGGCCAAGGAGCTGATCCTCGACAAGAAGCGGTGCTACGGGACTTACACGGAGATGATCGAGAAGGAACTGCAACTGCCGGAAGGGGAGCGGATGGATTTTGTGGCGGTGTGCACTCCGAACAACTGGCACTATCCGATAGCCAAGGCTCTGCTGGAGGCGGGTTTTCATGTGATGTGCGAGAAGCCGATGACGCTGACGGTTGCGGAGGCGAAGAGCCTTGTGGACGTTGTGAAAAAGAGCCGGTGCGTGTTCGGTCTGATGCACAACTATACTGGTTATCCGATGGTGAAGCTTGCGCGGGACATGGTGAAGGGCGGCAAGTTCGGTCCGGTGCGCAAGATCGTTGTGAAGTATCCGCAGGGTTGGCTTGCTACGGCGATTGAGAAGACTGGTCAGATGCAGGCTTCGTGGCGTACCGATCCGAAGCAGAGCGGCGGTTCGGGATGCGGTGGTGACATCGGGACCCATGCGGAGAATCTTGCGGAGTATATTACGGGTTTGCAAATCCAGGAGATGTGCGCGGATTTGACGAGCTTCGTGAAGGGTCGGAAGCTCGACGACGACGTGAACTGCCTGCTGAAGTTCAACAAGGGGGTCAAGGGCGTGCTGCATGCCAGCCAGATCAGCGTAGGCGAGGAGAACAATCTTACGATATTCGTGCATTGCGAGACGGGGAGCATCGAGTGGCACCAGGAGCACCCGAACTATCTTTACGTTCGTGAGATGGGTCAGCCGGAGCACGTTTACAAGCGCGGGAATGATTATATCGGCAAGATAAGCGCGGCTGCGGCGCGCGGGACGCGTTTGCCGAGCGGGCATCCCGAGGCGTTCATCGAGGCGTTTGCGAACAACTACAAGAACTTCACGGATGCGGTTCGGTGCAAGATCGCCCGCGTGAAGCCTGATCCGCTGATGCTGGACTTCCCGAAGGTGACGGACGGTCTTCGGGGGATGCTGTTTCTGGATACACTGATTGCCAGCGCCAAGAGCAATCAGAAGTGGACGAAGTTCAAGAAGTAGTTTTTTTGTGGCGTGGGCAGGACCGGTGCGGCCGGGCGGGCTGCGCCGGTCCATTTATAACGCCAAGCGACTCCGTGCAGGTGCGCGTATGCCTGCTGGATGATGGAGGCGCGTGGGACCGCAGTCGGAGGGATCGATGGATGATTCCGGAGCGAGCGTGGATGGGGTGCGTGTGCCCGTTGGCAATGCGGGGGAGTGGGATGCGCTGAAGCCGGAACTGCGCGGGAGGCTTTGGCGTTTGTTGGGGGAGATGCCGGAGGCGTTTGTGCCTGCGGCGACGATCGCGAGCAGGCGGGAGCGGGGCGGATACATTTTGGAGCGGCTGTCGTTCGAAAACGGCGCGGGGGCGGTGGTGTACGGCTACGCGATGGTTCCGAAGGGCAGGGCGGGGCGGTATCCGGCGATACTCTATAACCATTACCACGGCGGACGGTATGCGCAGGGCAAGGAGGAGATACGGCGGCGGGCGTTTACGAGGTGGCGCGGCGGGCACAGGCTTGTTA
>JAWLHD010000449.1:0-3956 GCA_041690555.1 Anaerohalosphaeraceae bacterium | reverse complement strand
GGAATACTTGCCCAGGGGGCGCGCGTATACATAGCCGCCAAGGCCCTTCAAGTCGTTACTGGAACTGACACAACAACCTCAATACTTATCATTGGGGCGATATCCATAGTCTGGACGATAATGGGCGGCATTACCACGGTTATATGGACCGACGCCATTCAGTTCCTTCTGTTCACCGGAGGAGCGGTTGCGGCTCTGGTTTTCGCCGCCACCGCCGTGGACGGAGGCATCTGGACAGTGTTCTCCGAGGCGTACCATGCGGGTAAGTTTCGTGCTTTAAACCTCAATTTCAATACCAAAGAGGCTTACACGCTTTGGTGCGGACTGATTGGCTTCAGTTTCTTGACGCTCGCAAGCCACGGCACCGACCAACTGCTCGTGCAGCGGATGTTTACATGCAGGGACGAATCGGCCGCCCGCAAGGCGATCGTCTTCTCGGGATTCTCGCAGGTGTTGACGTATTTGCTGCTGCTGGTCGGCGCGGGGGTGTTTGTTTACTACAAGCATGTGCCGATGTCCTCGCCCGAGCAAGTCGTCGTAAATGCCGATTCAATGAAGGTGTTCGCGGTTTACATTGTCAATGTGATGCCGCCTTTGCTGTCAGGATTGCTGATGGCGGCAATCTTTGCAACGGCGATTTCCACGCTGGATTCGCTATTGGCGGCGCTTTCGCAATCTACCATTGCGGTCCTTTACAAGCCGTATATCAGGCCGGAAGCTACGGACGCACATTATGTTCGCGTTTCACGAATTCTTGTACTGATTTGGGGTCTGGGCCTTACGGGCTTCGCGATCTATTGCGATGTGATCGCCAGCCGGTATGGTGACTTGATCCAGTTCGCGCTGGCAATGGCGGCCTATACATACGGAGGACTACTGGGCGCGTTTCTAATGGCGTTCTTGCCGATCAAGCGCGACGGCGCGGGGCTTTTGTGGGGTGTGCCCTTGTCAATGCTGACGGTTTTTGCCCTGAACTGGCACCAACCGGTCGGACAGGTTATTGTGCTCACAGCGGGGCTCCTGTTGATAGTACAGGCGTTCCGGCGTTTGCGAGACGAACCATTGAAAATCCTGTGGGTCGGCCTCGGGGTGCTTGTAATATGGGTTATCGGTCTGGCGGTGATAGGCGCAAACTCCGACGGAAAGCCGGTTTACATCACATTGGCATGGCCGTGGCATTTTCCCATCGGTACGGTGGTGACCTTTGTAGTGGGTTATCTCGTTGGCAACAGGACCAGCAAGGGCGATTAGATACGAAGGACGGGTGCCGCCCCCAGCGAATCAAGCTCAACAGACAATTTGCGTTCCGGCCCGGCAGCGCTGTGCGTCCACACCGATTCCGCACCAGTTGGACTGTTGACAGTTCGCCAGAAATCTGCTTTTATGTGCTCAGTCGACCATGTATATAGATTCTGTCATTCAGGAGACATTTACAAATGAAAGAGGCATTCAGCGGCATACCCAAAATCCAGTACGAAGGCCCCAAGAGTTCTAATCCGCTCGCCTTCAAACACTACAACGCCGGCGAAGTCGTTGCCGGCAAGACTATGGCCGATCACCTTCGCTTCTCGGTCGCCTACTGGCACGCCTTCCGAAACGGCTGCGGAGACCAGTTCGGCCAGGCTACACGCCTCATGCCGTGGGATGACGGCACCGAAACCGTCGCCAATGCCCAGAACCGCGTCCGAGCGGCTTTCGAGTTCTTCGAGAAGTTGGGAGTTGGCTTCTACTGCTTCCACGACCGGGATGTTGCCCCTGAAGGTGCAAGCCTGGCGGAATCCAACAAGAACCTCGATGCAGTGGTCAAGGTTCTTAAGGAAGAGCAGGACCGTACCGGCGTCAAGCTCCTTTGGGGCACCGCCTGCCTCTTTGCCCACCCCCGCTACATGCACGGTGCCGCAACAAGCCCCAATGCCGATGTCTTCGCCTACGCCGCCGCCCAGGTCGCCAAGGCCATAGAGGTCACAAAGTATCTTGGAGGCCAGGGCTACGTCTTTTGGGGCGGTCGTGAAGGTTACAAGACCCTGCTGAATACCGATATGGGTCGCGAACTGGATCACCTCGCCCGCTTTCTCCACATGGCTGTCAACTTTAAGAAGGAGATCGGCTTCACCGGCCAGTTCTACATCGAACCCAAACCGAAAGAGCCCACCAAGCACCAGTATGATTCTGACGCCGCAGCCTGCTACGCATTCCTCCAGAAGTACGACCTTGTCGACCACCTCAAACTCAACATTGAGGCCAACCATGCGACTCTCGCCGGTCACACCTTCATCCACGAACTCGAATTCGCCGCCGCAAACGGCATTCTCGGCTCGATAGACGCCAACCGCGGCGACTTGCTACTCGGCTGGGACACCGACCAGTTCCCCACCGACCTCTACGACACCACGTTCGCGATGCTGACCCTCCTGAAAATGGGCGGTTTCACAACCGGCGGACTCAACTTCGACGCCCACGTCGCACGCGAGAGCTTCGAACCGGTCGACCTGTTCCATGCACATATCGGCGGCATGGACGCGTTCGCCCGAGGCCTGAAGATTGCCGCGGCGATTCACGGAGACAAAGTCTTGAGCGATTTCGTCAAAGAGCGATATGCAAGCTGGGACAGCGGTATCGGCTCCGACATCGAGGCCGGCAAGATAAGCCTCAGACAATGCAGCGATTACATACTCAAGAAAGGCGATATCCAACCAAATACGTCCGGCCGGGTCGAAATGCTGGAGAATTTGATCAACGAATACATCTGATCGCGTAATCGTAACGGCGAGCATTCACTTTCAGCGGCTGTGCTGTTTTCGCCGGGTAGCTGCGCCCAGATTGCGAATCAGTTCAATTGCTTCGCCGTCCAGCGGTTTGACTATGTAGCCGTCGCAGCCGCGACTTCTGCACAGGCGCACGTTGTCCGGATTATCGCTGGAGGTCACCATTACGATGGGCAGGTCCTTCAGCCGTTCGTCTTTCCTCAGTTCTTCGAGGATCTCTATGCCGTCGATTTTCGGCATGCGGATGTCCAGCAGCAGTATGTATCGTTTGTCGGCGGCAAGTTTAACTTCGCCTTCCGGGGTGTAGATGTAGTCCAGCGTCTCCTGCCCGTCGCAAAACCAGACGATTTCGTTGTCTATCCCCGCATTTCGCAGGCCGTGCTTGATCAGGATAAAATGGCCGCGGTCATCTTCGCTGATCAGGATAATTATGTCGTCGCCCATCGCTATCTCCGCGAGCCCAAGTCACGAGCCTCTGACGAATTATATCGGCATTCCGCTCACAGTGTTCATAACTGTGCCTGTTTTTGTGGCAACGAATATGCATGCCACTCTACAAGAAAAGTATAGAGTGGTAGCAGCGGGGCTAACAACCCTTGCTGCCGCCCTTAACAGTCATCGTATGGGCTTCCATACCTTGGCTATAGAACAGCGTTCTAGCGAAGTGTGGCGCATTTTAGGGGCAGTTAAAACAGAATTTGGCAAATTTGGCGATGTTCTCGATAAGGTCAAGGGCCAGTTGACGTTAGCAGCTAACAATCTTGACAAGACCGCAATGAGCCGCAAGCTACGGGAAGTCAATTATGCTTGACGCCAGACAAAGGTTCTTCGGCTAAGCCTACTTGACACGGTTTGGAGCGGTGAAAGAACACAGCAGCACGGCATCATTGTCTGTAAACGCAACCGTAAAACTGTAGATCAGAAGTGTAGTGAGTCGCGAAGTTCCGAGTCTTTCTCTGCGAGAGCACGGCAACATACCTGACCCGCCGACACACGGATTTTCAATCTATCCGCCACCAGCCATTTGCCATAAATCTTTGTGGCCGCAAGACTTACGTGCGAGGAAGAATCATGATTACAAACCAGCTTACAAATTTACTGCCTGGGTCGGCATTTTTAAAGTACGGGGTGGCTCCAGAGGAGTTCCCCCTCGGGCGTACAAGCCACTTGCCATATGGATCGTCAGGGTTC
>JAWLHD010000448.1:0-3966 GCA_041690555.1 Anaerohalosphaeraceae bacterium | reverse complement strand
ATATTCGAAGCTATCTCGCGGAACTGCAGAACAACGAAGAGCTTCGCCGATGCGCAAACTCAGTACGTTCCGCCGACAGTTTTCATCAGCGCGCGGAAGCGAATCGCCTGCTGAAACAAGCGTTGAGGGCTGCGGGCTTCCATCTCTCGCATAGTTTCATGGCGGTGCTCTATAGTCGCGTGCTCCGCCCAGGCAGCAATCAAGCCAGCGACACGCGCTTAGAGAATGCCCTCACGGGTTGGGCTCATCTGGAGGGCGCATTGGGATTCGAACTGCCCATGCATATTGCATCTGTCGCTCACGTTGTGCGCGAACGAGGTGACATCGATGAATCTGCTGTGGTGTATGAAAAAGCCTGTCGGCTTCAGGCAGTGCTGTGGCCTCGGGGCATGGCAGTTCGCCAATATGCGCTTCAGGCGTATAACCGGTTTGACGTGAGCAAGACTCGAACCGAGCGGGTACTGGGAGAGTACCTCTGTTCAACCCGCGCAATGATGCTGTCGGTAGACGATCCGCTGTGGTTGAACCTAGCGCATGAACAACTCGGCAAGACTGGGCGGGTGGATATCGAGGTCCCACGAGGAAAACTCACTGAGCTAAGTGGGTTCCTCGCGCAACTGCAGACAGTTCCGTTTGATGCCATGGGTCTGTTCTTCTATCCGCGCGTGGCGGGGATGGCCAGAAAAGGTGGCGCTGTTGTTCTGTCTGTGGAGTTTGCGGAGGCGGCGCATTGAGTACGAGACAGGGTAAGGCACATGTTCGATCGATCTTCCTGCACGGGGCGTTGGGACGCCGGCATTTTAAAGAGGTCCTGGGCTCGCTGCTAACCGGGCTCATCGTTGTGCCAAAGCCAATATGGCTGGTTTCTCCATGGGTCAGTGACTTTGATCTGCTGGATAACCAGTCCGGTGCATGGGATATGGTACAGCCTGCCTGGGGTCTGAGGGTGGTAAGTTTCAGTCAGTTGCTAATTGATTGTGTCGAGGCAGGTTGCTCTTTAAACGTTGTAACCAAGGACGAGGCGACGAACGCTTCGTTTCTGAAACGGTTGGATGACGCTCTCGCCAATCGCGTGGGCTGTCGGGTTGGCCTGTCTGAGAACTTGCATGCAAAGGGCCTACTAACCTCAGACTGGTACCTGTCTGGTAGCATGAATTTTACATTCAGTGGTACCAATAAGAACGACGAGCAACTTCAGTTAACCACGAACACTGGCTTGATATCGGAAACGAAGCTCGAATTCGAAAAACGGTATGGCGCGTTGTTGTCATGAGCGCTTGGCTGAAACAGTTCTTTGATTGTGGATTCGGTTTTGATCTAAACAGGATTGAAGGGCGTGACGAACCGTATCGCGAACCCTTACAGGGCCTCTTGGCGAAATGCATAGAAAGCTGTCACGCGCCTGAAGGCCCCTGCGTTTTGCCGGTCCTGGCTGATGGCAAGCAGGTCGATTTGTTGGTGGCCGCGGCGCAGGCTGAGGAGAGCGCAGAACTCCACGGTATCGCGAAGGCCTACTTGGGATCCGTGTATGCGCGGGTCCGCAGCCAAACTATCTCGAAGCCGGATACCGAACCTCAAGCGCACCTACTGAATCGATTGCCGGGTGGCATTGTCCAGATCCGAGTACCCCGAGGAGCAAGCAATGGTCAGGACTACCAAAACCGTGTTTACAAGGCGATGGGCGTGGTCCTGGAGTTCCTCGAGCAATACAAGAATCGGCCGCCGATGCTATCGAATGTTCGGCGGCCGACTGGTCGCATCTTGCGAGACTTTTTTGTCGCTCTGCGTGACCAAGATTCCGGTTCCGGTTGGCGCTATTTTGATGAGTTGCGGCGAACGGGTTCCCTCAGTGCGCGGAATCTGCTTTTCCTGGAAATCCAGGCTCTGGCAGCGTTTGAGAATTGGGAAGCTATTGTCGCTCACCCCAAACTCGGGGATGTGCTGTCCGGGCGTGTTCCAAGGGCGGTGGCAGTAGCGTTCCTTCTTGCGGCAGATACGCTATTTTTTCATCAGGAGACTCTGTCGTTACTAAACCCCGGCGATGTGTGCGCACGCTTAGCGCCAGCGGTTTCGTTCTTCGCCACTACGCCCGACCTTGGAACGGAAGATGAAAGTGTCAGGATGTGGCGCGGTTGGGCAATCGGAGCTGCGCTGTTAGGTAACCGTCATGGTGCGGAGAGCGTCAAACATCGGGTTGGACCAGCGTGGTTCCAACAGCTAATTGAGGTCCTGAACCTCCCGGTCCCGGAAGAGACACGAGGTCCGGCGGCGAAAGATTCTTTGGCGAGTTTGGTCGATGCGCCCGCTTCATTAGATACAGCGATAGAGCTGCTCAAGATCACCTTGCAGGGAGACGAGGAGCAGTGCCGTGTGATCGCGGAAGCGTTGCAGGCGTACCCGGCGGAAATTGTGGACCAACTTCGCCTTACTCCTGCCATACGAACGCTGTTGGACGCCTTGCTCGACATCGGGCAGACCACAGACACAGGGTGGGGATGGAGCCAATGGTTGCAGGAGGTGCAACGGAGTCGGGATCCCGCGTCGCTGGTGCGACCGGCTATTGAAGGGGCCGCTTACTGGGATAAATCAGATTGGGATGAAGAGGCGCTGAATCGAGTGCTCGATGGTGGCAGTAGCGCGGTTCAGCAAGTTTTGCGGGATGTGTTGCCCATATTGCTCGATTGGCTTGATAGGCACGAGATCAGCATAGGGATAGAAAGCGCCGAGTCGCTGTTGCTCAATTTGGCGCTTGACGATGTTTCATCTGTCCAAGATCTATCGCTAGTGCGTGATCTTCTTGGGATCGTACTGGCTCAGCCTCATACGGGTGGAACATACTCCTCAATGCTTGAGGCGGTGCAAGCGATTTGGGCCAAAATCAAGAGCGCGCATGCAGTTGCCGGCCTGTGTGATGTTTTCGACTTGTTGCTCGAAGCGCCTTGTGCGAGCGAAGCAGCGAGGCAGGTTCTATGGCAAGACTTGCAGGAGTTTTTTCTTTCGAATTGGAAGAGGCTGGACAAGGAAACGAAAGCTCTCGCGAAGGCGCTTTCGCAGGATCTGGCGGGTTCGAGTGAGCAATTCGATATAGGTCCCGAAGAATCGGAACACGGAGCCACAGTCGATAACGTGGACCTTAGTGGCAAGAAGGTCGCGATTTACTCGCTGATGGAGAAGGCAGCGCAGAGGGCAAAATGGGCGTTGGAGGAGCTGTATCCTGGAATCAATGTCGTGCTAAATCACGACCACACGGCTACCCCAGCGCTGGTTCACTTAAGCCAGAGCGCCGATTACTTCGTCTTTGCGTCCCGTGCAGCTAAGCACCAAGCTTTCTATCCCGTCACGAAGCAACGTTCAGACATTATCTATCCTGATGGAAAGGGCACCATGAGCATCATCCGAGCCTTCAGCAACACAGTTCGCTGAACGGCGGTGGGGCTGTCAGCGATTTGTTGATTCGTGCGCCTTGACATTCGGTAGCGAGTCGTTGGTTGTGCTGATCAGTTAACCTTTCCTCGGTGAGCTGAGGTTGTCTATCGGTACAGGGCGGTGAAAGACCGGCCCCGGAGACGCCGCGACGCGGAGCTGGCGCGGCGCAGGAAGTTCGCTTCGGAAGATCCTGCTGCATAGTCTGCGAACGAGCTGCGGAAGGAGAAGAGACATGGCTGAACCGGCCAAGAACACGATTTGCCTCTGGTACGACCGCGACACCGAGGCGGCGGCGCGATTTTACGCCGAGTTCGACGCGATGATGCAGATGAGCAGGATCGACATCGCTGCCATCGAAGCGGCCCAGCGTGGTTGAGCCGGCGACGCACTCGGGAGCCCGGAGGGCCGAACTCCCTTGCTGAGCTACCGCCACGCCTTCCACGCCAGCAATCACGCCGATGTGCTGAAGCACCTGGTTCTGGTGGCGCTCCTCGACTACCTGACGGCGAAGCCCAAGCCGCTCTGGGTGGTCGACACCCA
>JAWLHD010000447.1:0-3977 GCA_041690555.1 Anaerohalosphaeraceae bacterium | reverse complement strand
GCCCTGTGAAGGTCAAGGCATTGCGCCGCCACCAGCTCGAATCGTTCGTGCTGCTGGGCACATCGGTGACGATAACGCCGTTAAACGTGCAGTCCTCAAACCTGATGTTGTTCGTGTAGCTGGCGTTATTAGCGTAATTCGATCTGGTTTCTATGAACAGAACACCTTCAAAAGTGCAGTTCCTGAACAGCGCATGGCGCCCCTGAGGCACGCGCACATTTGCAAGTGTCTTATTCTCATACACCCGGCGGCTGTACTGATAGCTGCCGCCGCTGGGGCGGGGTTGCGTGTAGTCTCCCTCGGCGTGGGGAAAATACTCCGTGGCAGTGTAATCATGCGTGCCGATGGTGCTGCACCCGAACTTATACTCGCTGGTGTCATAATCCTCAGGCCGCATCCCGGGCATGTCGCCGCTGAAAGCCACGCCATAATTAATATCTTCATGATAGCCTTGGATCAGATCGTCGCCGCTGTAGATGCGGTTGTTGTTGTCCCTCACAATACGATACCCGTATTCATCATAAACAGGGTTCAGCTCCAGATCCAGCAGATAGCCATGATCGTCAACTGGCCCGTAATAGCCCGACACAGGGTTGCCCTGACTGTCGTATGCAGCGATGCCGAACTCAAACATAGGATTGCCGTTGGCGCCGAGTGTCTCCATTTGAATGCCGTTGGCCACAAAATCCTCATGAGAAATCACGGTATTAATGGTGCCCAGGACAGCCGTCCCGGGAGACGTCTCAATGCCCGCCCCGATCTCAGGTCGGTTCCATGTGCTGAACAGAGGCCCGTGAACAATACTGTTCTGGTCGAGCCAGATGCGACCCCTGCTGGCGATGGCATAGTTCAGCACGTCCGCTTGTTTTGCCATTCTGAAGCTCATGGCGACCTGTCGCGCCACCGCCCCTTTGCGTCCCCATGTGTTCAGGTTGATCGTAACGGGATCGTCATCATAACGGTAGAAGCGGATTGCCAATTCCTCACCAACAGCTCCATAATTGACCCAGTCTGTAACGATCTCTTCGCCGCTGCCGCCCATATCGTTGAAAGTGCCTGAGCGGGCTACAGTGAGACCGCCGGGCGCCTCTGTGTGAAGTGCAAGTGATAGATTAGCCCAGATCGCACCGGCTTCCGCAGGACTCACGATGTTGCGGCTGGTACTGAACGTGGACGTCTTGGCCACTATGTACCTGGCCAGTTCCAAACCCGAAAACGCCCCGCTGATGGCAGTATTGGACAAACGATGGTTCTGCGCCGTCTGCGCGTTGGTCACCGAAATCCGCGCCATCAAAACGCCTAACGATGAAAAGACGGCAAGAAAAACCATGCACAGGATCATCGCCACTCCATTGCGAGTTCCCAGCGCATGCCTGCTCATTGTTCACCCCCCTTAATAATTACTCTGTCAGCAAACACTTAAAATATAAGAAACATCTGCGCCCCTGAAAGGAAGGTATAGAAGAACAATATCACCCCTTATCCCCCAACGCCGTATGGCCCGATAATACAATGGCGATGCACCACCGCTAATACGAGGCAAGCTCAAGCCTCACGTTCGGCGTGAAACGAACTCCGCGTAAACGGCGAAGACATAACCCAGCCAAACCCCAAAGCCTTCGCTTTATCGGACCACCAGGCGAAGCGTTCCGGCGTAACATACTCGACGACTTCAACCGAATCCTTCGACGGCCGAAGGTACTGTCCTATCGCTATCCTGTCGCAGCCCACCGAGCGCAGATCCCGTAAAACCTGAACCACCTCTTCTTCTCGCTCGCCCAAACCCAACATTATCGACGATTTGGTCTGCACGTGCGGCCATGCAGCCTTAGCCTTTCCAAGAAGTTGCAGAGACCTCGCATAATCGCCCCCCTGCCGCACCCGCGGGTACTGCGAAGGCACTGTCTCGATGTTATGTCCAAACACAAAGGGCAGCGCCTTTCCCAGAATAGCAATCGCCTCATCCTGGCAGTCTCGGAAGTCGCCAACCAGCAGCTCAAACTGCAAGCCCTCAACCTCCTGCCGGCATCGCTCGATCACGTCGCGAAAATGCTCCGCCCCGCCATCGGCCAGATCATCGCGGTCGACACTGGTAATTACGAGATACTTCAGCCCCAACTGCCTCGCGAGCTCCGCCACGCGCCTTGGCTCATCCGTGTCCGGCGGCAAAGGACGACCCGTCCCAACCGAGCAGAACCGACAATTCCGCGTGCACACGTTACCCAGGATCAGAACCGTCGCCGTACCACGCCCCCAGCATTCCCCCCGGTTCGGACAGTTGGCGTTAGTGCAGATCGTCTCCAGGCCCAGTTCGGAAACCGTCTGCGCAGTCCGCCCGAATGTCTCACCCGAACCGATCCGCCGCTTCAGCCATTGCGGTAGTCTGCGCTCAACACTCATGCTTAACCATCTCCTCACATGAAAACGCCCGCACCAGGAGCCTCCTCAGCCGCAGCCGCACATCCGCCATAGACACCTCAGCCTTCGACAGCGCCGCCACGGACGTCATCCGCACCCCATCCAGCCCGCAAGGCACAATGTGCTCGAAAACCCCCAGATCATTGCACACGTTTATCGCCAGTCCATGCATGGTCACCCACCGCCTAACTTGCACGCCGATAGAGCCGATCTTTTCGTCTCCGACCCACAGCCCCGGGTAACCTTTCCGCCGCCCTGCCGCGATCCCGTAACCATCCAACAATTCGATTCCCATCGCCTCCAGCCGCCGCACATAGTCATTTATACTCAATCCCAAAGACTTGAGTTTAATGATCGGATAAACAACAATCTGCCCCGGATTATGCGCCGTAGTCCCGCCGCCACGCCCCACGCTAACTACCTCAACACCCTGTTTTTCCAGATGCTCCCGGTCAGTCAAGAGCCGATTCTCCGTCTTCCTCGCTCCTAACGTTATCACAGCCGGATGCTCCACCAAAAGCACCGTATTGTCCACCGCATCCGCCTGCCGCCGCTCGCACAGCTCAAGCTGCAGCGCAAGTGCCTCCCCATACGGCATCAAACCGCAATCCCGGATAACCAGGCCCGCCGCTCCGGATTTTCTGTTACAAATCGCCTCGTTCATCGACTACAATCATAACACAAACCCTGTTGGACGGCTACCGTACTTAATACGCGCGGCCGTCGGGCCGACCGAAAGGACCAATATGCTAAGAACCTGGTGGAAAATCGTGGTTACCGCCGTCTGGATTATCGGCGGCTTACTGTCGTTCTTCTTCCTCATTGAGGTCCTCCGAGCATATCAGACACTGCATAACTTCCACCCTGCCGCCGCATACGTCTTCGTCATTGTTCTGGCGTCCATGACTATATGGGTTTTCTGGTATTTCTTCGCCGCCCTCGTGTCCAGGCCGCCCGTGCTGATACCCCCGCCCATCGGGGACCCAGCGCAGGCATCGGCCCTTCAGCTTCGACGCTATGCCCGTTACCTCGCCAGGTATCTCAACCGTCTGCGAAATAACCCGGGCCTCTGCGAAGAAGACCGCCGGACCGCCGCCGATGCCGTTGACGCCCTCAATATCGCCCGAAAGGCATGGCTCGAGCGAGAAAAACTGCTTGCCGCCATTGATCTCGCCGAAGCAACCGCCATCAAACCCCTGCTGGAAAAGATCGATGCCCGCGCACTGGGCCAGATTCGCGCATCAATGCGGGATGTCATGGTAGGTGTTACGCTCAGCCCCTACAAGGCCGCCGACCTGCTCATCGTCCTCTACCGCAACCTCGTCATGGTCACCCGCATCATCCACGTCTACAACGCCCGGCCCCGCTTCCGCCAGCAACTCTCCATCTACGCCGACATCGTCCGCGTCATCGCCACAGTCAACTACATCAACATGGGCAAAAACCTCATAGAAGGCCTCGGCTCCCGCGTCCCCGGTATCGGCCGCTTCGTCGACGACATCGCCCAGGGCATGGGCGCAGGCTTCATGACCACCGTCGTCGGCCACGCCGCAATGGAC
>JAWLHD010000446.1:0-4036 GCA_041690555.1 Anaerohalosphaeraceae bacterium | reverse complement strand
GTGCGGGGGGCGCTGCGCAATCCGTATATCGTGGGCACGCACTGGTTTCAGTACAAAGACCAGGCCACGACCGGCCGGGGCGACGGTGAAAACTACCAGATCGGCTTCATCGACGTGTGCGACACGCCGTACCCGGAGATCGTTGCCGCCGCGCGAGAGATCGGCGAAACGATGTACGAGTATCGCCTCGGGCGATGATCGAAAGACTATAGCGGCAGTCTGAAGGGAGTACTGTATACCGGCCAGAAGACGGTGTCGCCGTCCTGCTCGGCCCAGAATCGGAGGTTGCCTCTTTCGGTAAATTCGACCTTGCCGCCGTTGTCGACACCGTTGGCGCCGGTGCTGTATAGCGTGAAGCCGGTGTCGGTCCTGCGATAGATAAGCGGCTCGTCGGTATAGGGGTCCATCGGCACAAAAGCCAGGCATCCAGCCTCCTTGGCCGCATGAAGGCTCCCCGGGAATTGGCCGTTTTGCCGCTCGTATCTCAGCAATCCGATGACCGTAAGCATTGCCTCCGCGTCCGCCTTGACCTTGTAGCCGATCACGACGACTTTTTCCACCGCCGGGGCAAGCAGGTCGAGGAACAAGTTGTGGCGTTTCAGTTCTTCGATCCTTTCAGCGTCTTGCGGCGGTGCGGACTTCTGCTGGTGCGGCGTGAGCATTCGCAGCCTGTCCATCGACGCATAGAACTCTTCGACCGATTTGAGGGTTTCTTCTTTGGACGGATGAGTGAATAGTATCCGCAGGGCCATTTTCGGCCACGCTGTTTGTTCCGTATTGCCGAGCAGCGGCGCAATATGCCCCATCCGGCGAATATACAGATGACTCTTACCGATGCGTCGGGTTGTAAAGCTTCGCTGTATCTCATCATACATAAACATCTTTTCGCCTTCGAAGCTGACGATGAACGAATCTTCCGCAATCTGTCCGGCAAATGCCTCCTGCATCCGCCGCAGAACATAGTCGTCGAATTCGTTCTCTGCCAGCGCCTGCCGCACCGACTGCGCCGTCCCTGATGCGATCGCAAAGGCAACGAGCTGCTCGATGAGCGTTCTGTCGCCGGTGAGATGCCTGCCCAAGCGCCATGCCGCGGAAGACCATTCGATTGCTTCATCGGTATTTCCCTCGGCCGCGGCCATGCGACCCTTCCACAGCATCGCCCAGGCTATGTTCCGATGATCGCTCAGGTGCGGCAAGAGTACCGCCAACATCTCGGTTGTGTCGCCGCTGGCCTTGTAGACCGGCCAGTAATGAGGCTGCCTGGAGCCCGCCATCGCCGACTCCAAAGCCGACTCGTTGTCCTCCAGCCACCTCCGTATCGACTCCTTTTCGTCGGGCTCCAGCGATGACATGGACGTGGGACCCGGCGCGATGTGCTCATCCGACTTGACGTAAGCCTCGAATGCCTTTCGATAAAACGGGTCGGCGTTCAGGTCGGCGTTGACGGCCGGTTTGACCATCCCATTGAATTGCTCAATGTAGTTGGTTGTAATGACGGGTCGACCGCTGAAGAACCAGGCGAGATAGAGAATGAACAAGCCGACCATCGCCGCCGCTGTCTGAAACAGGCGAACCATTGCGGTCCGCCACCAAGGTCGGCAGCGTTTTTTGGCGCGGCGGAGGAGACGACCGAGGATGGCGGCGTCGCCGAAGGCGGCGACGTGCTCGGCGGCGATGCGGTCTCTGTCGGCGGCGTCTTCGACATCGGCCAGGACGTCAAGGAAATGATCCGTCAACTCGCGCCGCACTTCCAGACGTATCTTGCGGCGATATCCCATCTTTCGTATGACCTGCTCAATGAACGCCTGTGCACAGCCCGGCAAAATCTGAACCTTTTCTTCCATCGTAAGCTCCTGTCCGCTCGATTGTGTATTTCGCCTTACTTAGTGGTCAGAATAAACGGCGGCCCTTTCAGTTTGGTTGCGCTTCGGAACGAATGGACTACGCCGGACTCAGCCCTGGAGTCATAATACCGAATACCATCGCCACGCCCTGCTGGAGCGTCAACCACTGCTCCTTCTGCCGCGCCAACTCGTCCTTGCCCCTGCTCGTGATCGAATAATAACGCCGCCGCCGCTTGCTCTCGTTCTCGTCCCACTCCGCGGCGACCAGCCCCTTGGCCTCCAGGTTGTACAGGAGCGGATAAAGAGTGCCCCGACCCAGCGACAGCACATTGCCGCTCCGCTGCTCAACCGCCTCGCTCAGCTCATAGCCGTACATCCGCCCGCGCGAAAGGATTTCCAACACAACTACCGGGGCGACCCCCTTCAACAGCTCACGTTCGAACTTCATCGCAATAACCTCCATACGTTAATTAGTTAACCATGACTTTCTATGCATAGTATGTAACACAAACTATACAAAGTCAAATAAAAATCTATATCGCCGCGGATAAATCCTGTAAGACATTGTAACTGAAACACTTATGTAGCAATTTTTCTGTCGGACAATTTGCTCATGTCAGAAAGAGGAGGCTTCTGACGCACCTGAAGCCGACTGCCACAGGGCGTATGCTACATGAACTGGCCAAGGAGGTATGGCTGTTGGTGTTTGCCGGTATTTTGCAAAGTCCATCCAAATGCCTGCAAATTCTTCTTATCGCCACATATCAACTACAGAGCATCTCTTTCATTGTGCTCCCTTATTAACAATTCCAGAAGCACCAAAGCACTCTCATAGGTTTGGGGTTTTGCCATGACAATTTCATAGATCTGGTCGGCCGTCAGGATCTGGTTCTTAATGACCATTCCATTGCTTCCTATTTCCCTAATTCCCCGCTTCCATACCTCTCCGAAACGTTTCGCGTAGCTCTCCTCCAGCCCCCTTCCCAGATCCTGCTCCTTGGTCCAGTCCAAACACGCCTCGCTGAAATCAACTCGTCTTCTTCTTGCTTTTCCGAGGTCCCACACGAAATGTTTAATGACACCCATTTGCATTGCAGTGCGGTCATCGCACAACGCCCTCATAGCGGCGTATTTCATGTGGCAGACTTCATCGTAATGCCTTCCGCAGATTTGCTCTATTGTAATCCTGTGCACATGATAAGGAGGGATTTTGTGATTCAGAACCTTTACCTTTCGTTGCTCCGGAGAAAGGATTTCCTCGAAAATGCAATGCTCGCATACTCTGCATCTTTGAATCAGGTCGTCCTGAGATGTCTCTACATTTATCTGCATACTGCCACCTCAATTCTTAGTCAATCTTGTGCTCTGTGCTACGAAAACGCGAAACAGCAAACGTTAATCAGTTGACGCTTCTTTGCGAAGCAACCGGTCAGGAGCTGCCGAGCACGGTGTACTTGTGAATGCCGTCTCCCCCCCACGGTTTCTCTTCCTGAGATCGTGATCCGCAATATCAACACAAGAGCTCTGCGGAGTCAGATCAATACACAGTTACATTTTACAGCATTTTTCGATTCTCGGCAACAGGCAGCTCTGGAAACGTTTGGATGCGTGCGAGAAACAAACCTGGCATGCTCAAGCAGTTTTCCTTTCGCCTTTCCAATAATCCTGCCAAAGGGTAATGTTTTCTGTTATCTCCGAACCGCCACAAAAAGGGCATGTACTGTTATCGCATTAAATCACACACTTTATCCCTACGACGGTAGCCGTCGATGGACGATCAAATTCTTACCCACAACTGCTAATTAGCCGTCCAATCGGCCGGCAAAACAACATGACAATTTTGTCAAAATATTTTTGCATTTTTGAAATAGACCGCGCATAAGCCTCGTCTCTCATGGTGGAAGGCAAAAGGGACTCATTTGAAAAGAAAGGAGCTGAAAATGAAAACCGGAAACTACATCACGGCAAGCATCTTACTATTAGTTACCGCCATCACAACCGCAGATGCCAACGCACAACCCCGCCGCCACTTTCAACCCGACCACCCGGCCCGCATAGCACCTGCCCCAAGCCGCCGATCCGCCAGTATCTTCGTCCAGATCGCCCGCCCGCCCATCATCCATAGGCACTTTGTCCCCCCGCCCCCTCCAAGGACAATACTCGTCCCAGCGCCGGCCCCCATCATTATACAT
>JAWLHD010000445.1:0-4040 GCA_041690555.1 Anaerohalosphaeraceae bacterium | reverse complement strand
GTGGCATCCGCCTCAAAAAGCCCCTCCGGCAGCCCAAAATTAGGCCCAAACGGCACTTCTACCGCCTCACACTCCTGAATCCGGGCCAATACCGGATAAAGCGAATACGTCGGCGTTGGGTATGCCACCGAATGCCACTGGTCGCAAAACGCCCGCACCGCGATGGTCAGGAGGTCGTCGCCGCCGTTGACGGCCATAACACAGCCCGGCGACACGCCCAACACCTCCGCCGCCGCCTGGCGAAATTCGTCCGCCATTGGATGCGGATACCGCCGCAGCCGCTCGGCCGGCAGATTTCGAATTGCCTCCATCACCTTCGGCGATGGCGCCCACGGATTCTCATTCGTGTTGAGTTTCACCACGTCCGACCGAACAGGTTGAAAACCAGGCACATACCCGGATAACGCCTCTATATTGTCCCTGAAATAAGCCATACAATTATCCAAAATCAGCCACAGATTATACGCCGACCACCTGCCCGAAAAAAGGGGAATCTCAAGAAATGATGCCTAAAGGCCTGAGCACCGCGTCGCAATGCCGGGGCGTCTACTTCCCAAAATAATCGATCAGCCGGCCGATCTCGCTCCGCAGGTCCTTGCGCTTGACGATCATATCCACAAACCCGTGCTCCAAAAGGAACTCCGCCCGCTGGAACCCCTTGGGCAGTTCGATCTTGATCGTCTGGTAGATCGTCCGCGGCCCCGCAAAACCGATCAGTGCCCCCGGCTCGGCAATGATCACATCGCCTAACATCGCAAAGCTCGCCGTTACACCCCCCGTCGTCGGATCCGTCAGTACCGAAATATACAGCCCACCCGCCTCATCTAACTTGGCAAGCGCCGCGCTGGTCTTGGCCATCTGCCCTAAGGAAACCACCCCTTCATGCATACGCGCCCCCCCCGAAGCGCTGACCACTACCAGCGGAAGCGACTCGGCAATCGCACGATCCACCGCCATACAGAACTTCTCCCCCACGACCATGCCCATTGACCCGCCCAGAAAGTCGAAATTCATCACCGCCAGCATCAGGCCGCGCCCGCGAATAAAAGCCTTTCCCACAAGGATCGCTTCGCTGGCGCCGTTCGCCTGCCCGCCGCCCTTGCCGGCACCCCTTATCCGATCCGCATACTTGTTGCCCAGGCTCTCGAATCCCAGCGGATCCGATGAAATCAAGTCCGCCGCCATCTCCTCGAAAGATCCCTCATCAACAAGCTGCCTGACCCGCGCCGATCCGCTCACCCGAAAATGATGACCACATTCAGGACAAATATTAAGGTTTTCCTCAACCGTTTTGCGGAAGAGCATATGCTCACACGATGGACACGCCAACCAGAGCCCTTCCGGCATCTCCCGCCGCGGCCTCAAGCTGAACCCATCCCACGATGATTTGGATTTTGATCCCATCAAGAACCCTGATACCCATCACCTGCCGGACCAATAGTCCTGTCAGATGTCATTATAAGCACTCCCCATGGGGAATGCCAGTCCCTAACCCCCGAACCCCGCCCGAAGCGACTGAATTGCCGCCGCCCGGTCCTTCTCCCCGAAAATCGCATTTCCCGCCACAATAGTGTCCGCTCCATATCGGACAACCGACGCCATAGTCTCGGGATTGATGCCCCCATCGACCTCAATACGCACGTCCGGCCCAACAATCTCGCGCAATCGAATGCATTTACGGGCAGCCGTATCTATAAACTCCTGCCCGCCAAAACCCGGATGCACCGTCATCACCAATACCATATCGCAAAGAGGCGCAACAGTCTCAATTGTCTCTAATGGCGTCTCCGGATTAACGCTGACCCCCGCCGTTGCGCCCAGATCGTGAAGATACTTGATCATATCCGCCGCATCGTCAACGGTCTCGACATGAAAAGTGATATGATTCGACCCGGCCTCGACAACTCGCGGTGCATATGTCCGCGGATCAGTGATCATGAGGTGGGTATCGAACACCAGTCCGCAGCACTTCCGCAGTTTCGCAACTACCGGCGGACCGATGGTTATATTCGGTACGAAATGCCCATCCATCACATCCAGATGTAGAATCTCGATACCTGCCGCCGCAACCTCCGAAATCTCGGAACACAGATTCGCAAAATCCGCGCTCAAAATAGATGGCGCAATCTCAATCGTACCAGGCCTTGGCAAACGTAGCTCAGACATCCGTTCTTCCGTTGGCAGTGATCACTTTTCGTCCAGGATCGTCAGGCATTTGAACTGCTTGCCTTCAAGGAACTCCAGACTCGCCCCTCCGCCTGTCGAAATATGGCTAACCTCACTCTCGAGTCCCATCTGCTGGATCGCGCTTGCGCTGTCACCGCCTCCGATCACGCTGCGTGCCCCCCGCCCTGTCGCCGCCGCAACCGCCTGTGCAACCGCCCGAGTGCCTTCGTCGAACGGATCGAGCTCAAAAACGCCCATGGGACCATTCCAGACGATTGTTTTTGCGTTCTCCAGTTTCTCAGCGAAAAGCTTCCGCGACTGCGGCCCGATGTCCAGACCCTCCCAGCCGTCCTCTATATCGCCCGTCACAACCTTGTGCTCGGCGTTGGCCTTAAACTCCCGCGCCACCACAGTATCAACAGGAAGCACGATATCGCAGCCGATGTCCTTGGCCTGCTCCATAAGGTCCTGGGCCTTGTCCACGAAGTCGTCCTCACATAGGCTGTTCCCGACGGTCTTGCCCTGTGCCTTGAAAAATGTATAAGCCATCGCCCCGCCGATCAGGATGCAGTCTACCTTGCGAATCAGGTTCTCGATCACACCAATCTTGTCGCTAACCTTCGCCCCGCCCAGGATCGCCACGAACGGACGCTCCGGGTTCTCAACAGTCTCTCCCAGAAACTTCAACTCCTTTTCAATTAGAAAACCGCTGACCCGCGGCTTGCCCTCCATCATCACCGGAACAGTGTACATCGAGGCGTTATCACGATGCGCCGTACCGAAGGCATCGTCCACGTAGGCGTCCGCCAATTCGGCAAGCTCCCTGGCAAAATCGTCTTTTGCCTTGCGAAGCTGGGCATCTTCTTTGGCGGCCTTGTCCTTGATCGTCTCCTCTTTGTGGAAACGCAGGTTCTCAAGCAGCATCACGTCGCCCGCACTCAAAACGCTCGCCTTGGCCTGCACGTCCTTGCCTACGCAGTCTGCGGCAAATACCACCTGACTACCCAGAAGCTCCGACAGCCGCTCGGCAACCGGCTTCAGCGAATACTTCGCATCCGGCTCGCCCTTCGGACGCCCAAGATGGCTCATCAGGATCAGTGAGCCGCCGTTATCCAGTATATGGCGAATCGTTGGCATAGCCTTCCTGATCCGGTCGTCATTGGTAATCCGCCCCTTGTCGTCTAACGGAACGTTGAAATCGACGCGCATCAAAACGCGTTTGCCCTTGACGTCGATGTCAGCAACGGTTTTCTTGGCCATCCTTATATCCTTCCCCAAAAAGTTCAAAGACCGGGCCCGCTCCAGTGAACAGGCCCGGCCCAGGTTCCTCAATTACATCTTTGCAAGCTTTTCCATGATGTCAACTGTACGAGTCGAATAACCCCACTCGTTGTCGTACCAGCTCACAACCTTCACGGTCTTGCCCATTACCATCGTGCACAGCGAATCGAATATGCTCGATGCCGGATTGCCGATGATATCGCTGCTCACGATCGGCTCGTCGCAGTATTCCAAAATGCCCTTCAGCGGCCCTTCGGCAGCCGCCTTCACGGCCGCGTTGACCTCGTCCTTCGTCACTTCCTTCTTCAGGTCCGCAACAAGGTCCACGCAACTGCCGTCGATAACCGGAACGCGAAGCGCATAGCCGTCAAGCTTGCCGGCAAGCGCCGGAATAACCTTGCCCACCGCCTTCGCCGCGCCGGTAGTCGTCGGGATGATGTTCTGGGCGGCCGCACGTGCACGACGCAAATCACTGTGAATCATATCCGCGACGCGCTGGTCGTTAGTATAGCCATGCACCGTAACCATCAAACCCTTTTCGACCCCAAATGCATCGTTGAGCGCCTTAGTCAATGGTGCAAGACAGTTCGTCG
>JAWLHD010000444.1:0-4057 GCA_041690555.1 Anaerohalosphaeraceae bacterium | reverse complement strand
CGAATGTGGTGTTCGAGCGCGGGGGGTTCGAGATGCTGCAGCAGCATCGACGGATCGACGGGAGGGATTTTTTCTGGCTGGCGAATAACGGGCATGAGCGGAGGGAGTGCGTGCTTGTGGTGGACGGCGTGCGGGGGCGTGCTTCGGTTTGGGATTGCGAGACGGGCGAGGTTCGAGCGGCGTCGTCGGAGGACTTGAAGCGCGGGAGTCGGGTGGAGTTGGCGTTTGAGCCTTATGAGGGGTATTGGCTGGTGTTTGACGCGGGCGAGCGGGCGATTGCGGATGAGACGAAGCGGCCGGCGGAGAGGGTTGCGGCGGAGATGAGGGGGCCGTGGCGGGTGAGCGTTGATATGGAGGTGCAGCCGCCGGTGGAGCATTATGTTCGGCCGCCGGCGGAGCTGGTGCGGAGCGGGGGGGATTTGCGGGAGCTTTGGCAGTGGCGGGACTGGGGGATGGAGCGGTTCAGCGGGTATGTGGACTATCGCAAGGGGTTCGAGCTTGAGGAGGTCGGGGGGCGGGTTGTTCTGGATCTGGGGAAGGTGCAGCATGTGGCGGAGGTGTGGGTTAACGGTGAGCATTGCGGGCGGCGGCTGTGGGGGCCGTTCAGGTATGACGTTACGGAGGCGGTGAAGGCGGGGGCTAATGAGGTGCGGGTGCGGGTGGGGAACCTGATCAATGATAATTACGGGCAGGCGAATGAGTCGGGGCTGTTCGGGCCGGTGCGGATCCTCCAGAAACCTGTGGGAAGTGATGGCCAGAGGCGGATCTGAAAATGGTGGAGTATTCAGTTTTTGGTGGAGACAGAGACATGCGGACCGTCAAGGTAGTCATGATGGTTGTCATTTGTTTTGCCATACTTGTGGGGGCAATGCCCGGCTGCCGGCATTACACACCACATGATCATGTGTTAGTGACACGTGGTAACCTCGTGACACTTCATGCGGCCATCATCCAGTTCAAAGTTGACACGGGCCGCTATCCGACACGCGAGGAGGGATTACGATCGCTCATCGAAAAACCTGGTGATGTAGTTGGTTGGAATACAGGAGGGTACCTCGATATCGCTGAGGTGCCTAAGGATGCTTGGGGCAGGGACTTTGTTTACATCTTCGAGCCTGCGGACGGCATTCCTTTTACCATTGTAAGTTACGGAGCAGACGGCAAGCCGGGCGGCGAAGGTTATGATGCAGATTTGTCCAGCGCAGATTTACGCTGAGCATCAGTGCGCTCGACGAACGGGCAAGAGCGTGCGTTAAAATGTCGATGCAAGTTGGGACACGGGCAAGATGCCCGTGCCACTTGGGGCACTGTATGGGGGCGGTATGAAGATCGGGGTTGATCTGGATGCTACTATAACGGCTTATCCTGCTTTTTTCGCGGCGTTTACGGCGGCGATGGCGGCGGCGGGGCATGAGATTCATGTGATTACCAATCGCGTGCCGGGCACGGAGGCCTTTGTGGCGGAACTGCTGGCGCAGCACGGGATTACGTATCATGTGATTCATATCACGCGGGACAAGGCGGCGTATAGCATGGCGGAGGGGATATCGGTGCTTTTCGACGATATGGACGAGTACTTCGCGACGCTGCCGGAGACGGTGGCGGTGTTCAAGGTGCGTCAGCACTACAACTTCGATTTTTCAGAGCACAGGTGGCGGTGAAGGATGCAGAGAAGGTGTCGTCGGTGAAGTCGCTGGCGGGGGAGAAGAGGGGGAAGTCCTAGGTCTTGATGCGGTCCCATTTTCGTATACCGAGCCTGTTACGTCGCCGATGACGGCACCGAACATTCGCGACTCCTTTCACGCTTATGGTTTGTTTTCGGCGGAGAGGTTGAACTCTTTTAGCCGGTCTTTGTAGACGGCGGGCCAATCTGCTGAGAGTGCTTCGGCGGCCATGCTGAAGGTCTTTGCAAAGTCAAGACCCTCGCGAGCAGACGAGGGGAGCATATTGAACAGCCGCTGGGCGAACATCGCAGCCCCCCGTCCGTCTGCTGTGTTGCCCGATGCGATAATCATCACGGAGCGAATTATTACCGTGTAAATCATGTTGGTCAGATCGGTCGTTTCGAGCTGGGCCAGCGAGCTGAAGACCTCCTGCTCAACAAAAGACTCGAAAGTGACTTTGTACTTGTCATTCTGTGGAAACAGTTCGCCGAGCCTGGCATAGAACTTCCGTGCCATTTCTTGCTTGTCGTATTGAACGGACAGCTTTACCGCTGATTCCATGTCCCGGCGGAACCAAGGGTCTATGCGGGTTCCTTCCGAGGCTCTTACTTCCTTCCATTTATCGTACCACAGATCGAACAATTGAAAGTTCGGATAAGTTTGGACGGCAAGCGGTTCGCCGCCATACTCGATCAGGGCCGTACGTCCTTGTTCGCAGGACTGTTTCAGCGCGTTTGAGAGATTCCCCTTCAACCGGTTTTGCTTGCCTTTGGCCCTGCCGAGTCCGTACTCGGACCAGTAGACTGCATGAGATGCAGGTGACGTTCGTTCAAGATGAGCATATGCGGGATGAATAACCGCAAGGAATGCCATATTGGAACTCTGCAAGGCGCTGTCCGTATCGAGGGCCATACGCCCGCGGTAATACGATTCTCTGGCGTCCAAGCCGCTCGACAGTTTTGCGTAGAAGATTATGCCTATCGTAGAACAGAGGTCGCTCGAATCCGGACTATGCTTCAATGCCGTGTCGCGCAGGAGCGAAATAGTAGAATCGATCCACCACCAGGCCGCCTTCTGATCTGTGACGACAGAGGGGATCACAAAAGAAAGATAGTGTGCAAGCTGGTCCCAGGACTGAACGTAGAGGTGCTTTTGCGCCACAGCAAAGGCTTGGGGCGTGCGGGCATCGGACTTTCGCGACTTCAGTGCATGAAGGCAGAAATCCTGCACGCCCATCCTTGTTTCGTCATCAGTTGTGCGGAGCCTTGTGCCGTCGGCATCAGTGTAGAACTCGCCGGTTCTCCTGTAGACGATCTTCCAGAGAAGAAAAGCAGACGCGGCGTCGAGTTCGGCTCCCCCATCGGCGTAGTCATGGAGAAAACGGGCCAGTGCGGCGGCCTGCTGATCCTGGGTTGCGGCGGCGGAGAAGAATTTCTCGTAGTCTCCCGCGGCTGTCAGTTCGATGAACGCGTCGCGGAACATGTCTTTGAGCCCGGACGGGGTTGTCTGCAGCTGGCGGCTCAAGGCGGGTATGTCGGCAATCTCCCACAGGAATTCCTCGGCAAGCACGGCCGCGGCGGCTTCGGCCTCCTTCGGCAAGCGGGCGGCGGCGTTGCCCAGGGCAAGAAAGATCACCAGCACCGCAATTTTCAAACGCATCATATTCATAGTCCCTCGCAGCTACAATAGAGCTTTAAGGATTATACCGGTCTGGTCGGGATTAAGTAAAGGGTTTTGCGGGTGGTCGAGGTTTGGGGGCGGGTTCTGGTGATTATTAGGTGTTTGGCTTTTGCGGTTCGGTGAGGTTTTTCAGATGCGGGTACTGGTTTACGGCGGCAGGGCCGCTCTGGATACATGCTTGCCGCCTGACGGATGATGCGGAGTCGGCGTAGGAGGTGGTGCAGGAGGCGTAGGGTACCGAGCTTGAGTATGCGTCGCTTGAGGTGCGGGATGGGGCGTTGCAGGGGGCGGCCGCAGAGATGGGAATGTGCGAGCCGGTCACATTTATTTAGCTCGATAATTGATGATGGCATCATCATAAATCGAGGCAAACTTAGGATTTTGATTGACTGTCCGGGCGTTTAACTCGATAATTGATGATAGCATCATCAATTATCGAGGAAACTTATATGTACAAGCATAGGATATCAAGCGATCGGCTCAAAAAACTGTCGGAGGCATTTCCGTGCGTGGTGTTATCCGGGGCGCGGCAGGTCGGCAAGAGTACGCTTGTGCGTCACGTATTCAGCGGTATGGATTGTGTTGTTTTCGATCCGGTGGTTGACGTCGGAAATGCCCGTCTTGATCCGGACTTGTTCCTCGACAACCATCCAAGTCCGATAATCCTTGATGAGATACAGTATGCACCTGAACTGGCGGCGGCAGTGAAGCGG
>JAWLHD010000443.1:0-4060 GCA_041690555.1 Anaerohalosphaeraceae bacterium | reverse complement strand
GTTTCTCCGAGCGTTACGCCGGCACTCAGCACTATCGACATCTCGGCAGGACCAATATAGCATGGTGCGACGGGAGTGCATCGTCAACACCTCTGCTCTTCACCGAGACTGACGCGGCGGGCATTGACCGGATCGCCGAGGGCACCGGCTTCCTGTCTGCCGATAACAGTGCCTACGATTTGAAATGAAACCAGCTCATCGCAAAACCGGCCCGCCGCGCTGCCGCTCATCTGACGTGTTCTGCAAAGAGTTCGATGAGCCTGTGCGTACAATCGCCTGGTCGACCGCCGCCGATGCGTATTTTGTCAAACTGCACCACCGGCACGATGTCCTGTGTAGTCACCGCCAGAAACAGTTCCTCTGCCCGCATGGCGTCCTCCGGCCGAAATGCTTCTTCGACCACCCGCACACCCGCGTGCATTGCCAGACGTTCAACCATCGACCGAGTGATCGAAGGCAGGATATCAGGCCCTAACGGTCGAGTAACAATCTCACTGCCTCCAGAACGCACAAGGAATATGGCCGAACTCGACCCTTCCGTGATTTCCCCCGCGTCGTTAACCAGAATCGCCTCCGCACACCCCTTCTTCTCCGCGTCCATTCGCGCCACGACATTCGCCAGGAGATTGAGCGACTTGATGTCGCAACGTTTCCACCGCCAGTCCGGAAACGTGGAGACCGATACGCCGTGTTCTTTGTTGGCAGGCTTGTCCTCCAACTCCATAACAGTCATGAAAAACCGCGGCTTCATCCATGCCGTCGCGCAATGGTTGCGGTCTCCCGAACCCCGTGTAATATGGAAATAAACCTTGGCGTTTGCAATACCAGCCCGCTCAAACGCTGCCATAACACGATTATGTATATCTGAAATATCGGTGCCTGTGATCGCCACCTCGCGCAAGCTTCGCTCAAATCGTGCAAGGTGCTCCTCAAGAGCAAACAGCCTCCCGTGGTAGCTCCGCACCACCTCATAAACTCCGTCTCCAAAGAACGTGCCGCGATCAAGATACGACGGCTCCAGGTCGGCGTACGGTATCGTCTTGTCATCGATTACAGCCAATTGCATATGGCGACCTCCTGCTGCCTTAATTTGCGGTCCTCTTAGCCGATGATTAGCCGGTATATTACCGGCCTGCGTGCAATTTGCCCGAAAAAAATCGCCTCTTGCGTGAAATTGTCTTTACAACAATTGCCGAGATTTCTACAATGCCCCATTCTTTGTTGCATAAGACAGGAGTACACAAATGTATGCAGTGATTGAGCAAGGTGGAAAGCAATATATGGTCAGCCAGGGCGACGTCATCCGCATCGAACTGACTGAGGTCGAGCCCGACACCAAAAGCATCGAATTGGACAAAGTCCTGTTCGTAAGCGACGGCACGGAGATAAAGGTGGGTACGCCCTATATCGAAGGCGCCAAGGTCATCGCCAGTTTCCATGCAACCGCCGAGGATGCGATTGTCAAAGGCCCGAAACTTTACCCGATGCACATGAGAAGGCGCAAGAACAGCAGCCGCAGAATAGGCCATCGGCAGAAGTATCTGCAAGTCCTGATCGACGCCATTGAGGCCTGAAGCACGTCATACGGATCAACTCGATTCTCCATCGGCCCGGCCGCTGACAGTGAGCCGGGCCGATTCTTTGCGCAGTCTGCGACAACGTATTGGCAGCAAAAAAGGTCGCCTGATACTCTTTGTCACAATTTGGCAGCTCGCCATCTGTTTGCGACCACGTTTACATAGGTTCATGCGTGCTCGCGCGGTACATTCACACTCGGCGATATCAGTACATGTGATTTCTTCTTAAGCAGTCTGCCGTGCTTGCCGAGCCATGCATGGACGCATGTTAGGCGTGGTCGTTTGGGTTCCGGGATATGAGATGCCGATTTGCTGTAATGCTGTAAGGTGGTGCGGATATGGTTGAAAATGCCGGATTTCATCATATGTCGTCGTTTGGCCTCATCGAGGCATTGCTGGGGCGGCGTTCGCGCCGGTTTTTCATGGGAGCGGAGATTCCCGATGGCGTCTTCGCCTTCAAGTCACGCCACGAGCCCCTCCCGCTCTCCGAGTTGGAGAAGCTTCTGGTGGTTGCCGCGTGCGGCGCAAATACCGGCTGGCATAACATGATTTACCGGGGCCAGCGGTACGCGCCGCACCTGTCCAATTATTCGGCGGCCGCCGGCGGGCGGACATTTCCTTCTGCTGCGGGCTTTCATACCAGCATGACGTTTTTCACAGACGATGAAGGCGTCTACGTGATGGACATACGTGATGCCCCGGCGCTTGCGGACACTGACGAGAAAGGTGCTTCCTCGCTCGAACCGATCATCGCGAAGCTCAAGACCCGCGTGCGCAGGATTCAGGACGGGCGATTGCGCGTGCCGCATGAGACGCCGTATACCGAGCCGCACAACACCTGGGATGTCAACCACCCGACAACGCTGCTGGTCATTCCTGTCGCCGATCTTGCGCAGCATGTGCTCCTGAACCTTTGCTATATGCTGCAGAACGGGCTTGTCCTGTATGATGACCTGAACAGGCGACCTGTCCCGGGGATCGACCAATTCAAAGACCTCGTGGACGCGAGCAATGTATGGCCTCTCTCCTTCGTGGACCAGATATCGCTTAGCGAGGTAAACGTGGAACTTGGCGCCAGTTGCTATGCGGGCACGCTCATGCTCCAGGCGATGGGGCTTGGCGGCTGGATGTTCAATGGCATGGATCTTTTTGCAGTGCTCGGCGCCAGCGGCAATCCGCAGGTGCCCGGATTGGGATTTCGCTATGATACCGACGATCGCTGGCCGTATCCGAATCCGACGGGACTGGAAGGCGTAATGGAGGGTTTCTGTCCGCCGCATTATGCTGATATGCAGGCGGCTGTCGAGGCGGTCTGTGAACGCAAGTTCGGGCCCGGAGGTCCTTTCCATCCCGATACGCCGGGCCCGTGGAAAAACACCCGCAGAGTACGATCAGCGGCCCAGGTCCACAATCAGCGATTCAGGCGATGTGTCGCACATCAGGCACAATATGTATTTGAGACATTCGGCAAGTTCCCGGCCACTGTGCCGTCCATCTTCACGATGATGTACCTGCAAGCGCACCATCTCGATCTCGATTTCTACGACCGGTTCTACAAGCCCGGTGCATACCTGCCAACGCATGCCGCGCATATGGCCCGATGGCATTCTGCTGGAATGCCGCAATCGTAACATTCTCAGACATAGACCATTTACGCTATATGTCTGACGCCTGGCCAATCGTTCGCGGCACCGTATCGGTGCTCAGCCAGCGGCGCTGGAGCAGGCCAATGACCAAGCCTGCTCTCTTGAGAAAGTACAATCCCAGGATGATGTAGATAACTATTGTTAAGAGGGTTATTCCTAATCGGGCAAAAGACGCTGCCTCCAGAAGCTTGCGAACGTTTTCGTTCTTGATCATAGAGGGATCTGCTATGTCGAGAGCACGCACGAGCACAACATGCGCCGCAAAGGCATAGATCTGACCGCAGCCTGCCACAATCGCCCGCCAAAGCCACCAGACTCCTGCGAATCGAACCAGTATTACAGGATAGTCGTCGGTTCGAAGCCCTGTTTGGCAGCAGTTCGGCGATGCTCGATCTATTAGCTTAAATACCGTCTTGCCGCAAAACAGAAGGTACAATCCGCCCAGTATAGTCCCGACGTCACCTAATGCCAAACTGCCAAGGATCAGAGAGGGAAAGAGTGTCACGCCGGGATCCCAGGGCCAACCCATGTATATCAATCCTACTGTAACCAGTGGGCCTCGCACGAAGGACCGCAGCGAAATCAATAACCAGAAAACCGCCATGAAGCGAATCATCAGCCAAATGAATTGACGCTTGGGCATTGCGTATCTCCCCTCTTATGCAGCTCTTTTGCACGAACCAACTTACGCCAACATACAGATAAACAATCTCTGTGAGAAACGCAAGCGGCATTTCAGCAGGGGTATCGCATGAAATTTTGTAGCCGCGGGAAAATGTTAAAATAGGCAACTTGCGCTTTTGTATTTAATCGTGTACTTTCTTCTCTATAGGGCAA
>JAWLHD010000442.1:1879-4076 GCA_041690555.1 Anaerohalosphaeraceae bacterium | reverse complement strand
CGTCAACCCGCCGTCCTGGGCGGATCTCCTCAAGAACAAAGGGATGTTCTACCGGTTCTGCGCGGCAAACGGTATTGCGACTCCTGCGCTTTATGCGTTTTTTTTCGCGGGAACCGGTGGTGTGACATCGGACGGGCGATGGCTGCCGGCCGGCGGCGACGGATGGTCGAATTATGTGCGGGAGGAATTGCCTGGGACATTCGTCCTGAAGCCGGCTCGGGGCAGTAATGGGGACGGTGTGTATGTCCTGGAGCGGCGCGGCGGCGGGTTTGCCAATTCTGACGGACGGGTTTATGACGCTGAGGGCCTGCGGCGGCTGATGTCGAGCGAGACGTATTCTTCCGGGCTGATTATCCAGGAGAGGCTGCGGAACCATGAGGACCTGCGGCGGCTGACGGGTTCGGAGTTTCTTCAGACGGTTCGGGCATGCACGCTTGTGGATGCCGACGGCAGGGGGCAACTGCTGCATGCGCACTTGAAACTGACGGCGCCGGACGCGGCGATCGACAATTTCGGCGTCGGACTTGGGGGGAACCTTCAATGCTGCATCGATCTTGAAAGCGGTATTCCGCAGGCGGCGGTTCGGCTGCGTTCCTGCGGGAACGGGCTGGAGCCGGTTGATCGGCACCCGGCGACGGGCGCGGCGTTCGGCGAGTTTGTTCTGCCGGACTGGGGGGAATTCGTGGAGGTTGTGAATGGAGCGGCGGAGCGTTTTCTGCCGGTTCGCGCGATAGGCTGGGACGTTGCAATCACGCCGGCGGGGCCGGTGATTGTGGAGGGGAATATATGGTGGGGTCCGAACAACCCGCACCGTAATATGGACAAAGTGCGGCGGGCGCTGCAGTTGAGCGACGCAGAGCCGGCGACGGCGTGGTGAACCGCGGTTGTTACAAGGAGACGGCAGAGACCATTTCGGAGGCTGCGCGGACGCGCATTCCTGCGGCTGCCGTGCGGTATCGGGGGGCATATTCGCCGAGAAGCCTGTCGTAGAGGGCCTGTGTTTTGAGGGCCATACTGACGTGGGAGAGGTGGTTTTCGGCCCAGGCTCTGGCCTGAACGCCGAGGTAACGGCGGAGGTCGGGATTATCGATGAGGCGCAGCATGGCGTGGACGAGGTCGACGGTATCTTTTGAGCTTACGAGCAAGCCGGTCTTTCCATCTTGCAGGTGCGTTGAATTGGCTTTGGTGCTGAAACCGGCGGAGAGTACGGGCTTTGCGCATGACATGGCCTCGAACATGACGGATCCTCCAGAGAGGCTGACGAGTATGTCGAGAGACGCGAGCACCTGAGGCATGTCGTCGCGCGGGCCGGTGAGGATCACTCGGTCTTCAAGTTGATTGTCTCTGATGAAATCGAGCACTTGCCGGTAATACTGCGTACAATGGACGTTGCCCACCAGAACGAAGGTTGCATTTCGCTTATGCTTCTTGAGGATTTGTGAGGCGGCCCTGAGGAAATCGAGTTGACGTTTGAAGGGTTCGATTCTTCCAACGAGGCCGATGATTGTACCTTTGGAATTTGGAAACTGGCGCTTTAGTATATTTCGCTCGCCGGCGCCGGGAGTGAAGCGTTCGACGTCGACGGAGTCGCCGATGAGGGCGATCTTTTCGTCGGAGACGCCGCCGAGCAGGAGGTCGTGTCGCACACGTTTTGAAATGGCTATGAGTGAATCGGCGGCCTTGCAGCCGTGTTTGACGATACAAGCAGCGGCCAGAGGCGCTCGCACGTGGAGTACGGAAGGCAGCCCCAATCGCCGGGCGGTCCAGGTTGCGTACTGGCTCAGCCATAAATCGCTGCTGTGGATGACGGATACATCCTGTTGGGCGGCAAAGGCGGCCAATTTTCGTGCGTCGGTATATCGCCAGAGTCCTCTTGGAAAGGATCGCCAAGGTCTTAGCGGGATGATGTGGGTCTGGATGTCTGCGGCGCGGAGCTGCTCGGTGGAGGCGCCCTGTCGCCGGCACACGACGATTGGCTCGTATCGGCGCAGGTCAAGATTTGTCAAAACGTGGAAGAGCTGTCGCTGGCTTCCACCCATGTCGCCTCCGCGCGACAAATAGAGTATCCGGTGCATACAAAAACCCCCAGAGAAGTCCATCAGACATTTGGCCGTTCGAATAGAGCACGACCCCCAAGCGGCCGGGTCAAACCCTCTTGAGAACCAGCAGGGTGTCGGGCGGTTCACAGGAACCGCCG
>JAWLHD010000442.1:0-1869 GCA_041690555.1 Anaerohalosphaeraceae bacterium | reverse complement strand
TACTGTCAAACTAAACCGCAGATAACTTTATGGAAGCGGTAAATAGCTACGTCGCTACAGCAAATGACTATCACGGCGTGCGTCAATGGCGCTTTTGGGGGTGTTGGTGCGGCAGGCGCGTTTTTTTTCGTACTGCGAGGTGATTTGAACGTATAACTAAATAATGATTGTAAGTGTGGACCATCCAAGCTCGGAGGGCCAAGATCATGGGCGTGTTTGAGTTTCTGGACAAATTCGAAGCCGACTACATGCTTGACGAGGGGATGGGGCGATTGGGACGCGGCCGGGCGGGCAAGGCTTTTGGGTCGGCGGAGGCCGCTCGGGCGGCAGTTGTGAGGGCGGGGGGAAAGAGGTTTATGTGCGTGCTTTCGGCGGAGTACGTAATTGACACGGAAATCATCGCAGAGAGGCTGGGCCTGCGTCCGGTGGAGTATTTAGACGAAAGCGAGAGGAGGGGGATCTTCCCAGGGTGCCAGACGGGGGCGGAGCCGGCATTCGGCGTATTGTACGGCCTGCCGACTCTGATGGACGCTGCGCTGGATGAGAGCGAATACATCGCATTTCCGGGCGAGAGGCACGAGAGGTCGATAATCATGTCGACTGCTGAGTATAAGCAACTGGCGAGTCCGAGGATTTTCTCGTTTGCACATCCGGTGTTCGAGACTTCCGCAAGCCACTTCTAATCTTCCATCCCTCACTTCGCCCACATGGTGCTAAGCCGGTGAAACGTCGGCCGAAAGGGCGAATTGCCTCAATTGGCTTGAAATAAGTGCCGATACATATCCGGTCGATAATCGCGCGGATTATCGGAAGAAAAGAGTCCATGCTACGGCAGAATACTGTGATGGAGAGGATTTATGGCCAAGTCACTGATGATTGTGGATGATTCGGCGACCATGCGAAAGATTGTGATGCGCACCGTGCGGATGTCGGGGTTAGATTTCGAGCGGACGGAAGAGGCGGGCAACGGCGCCGAGGCAATCGAAAAACTGAAGGAGTCTCCGGTAGATATCGTTCTGTGCGATGTGAACATGCCTGAGATGAACGGCATCGACATGGTCAAGAAGGTGCGTGCGGAGGTTCCCGGGTGCGCGGATACGAAGATCATCATGGTGTCGACAGAGAGTTCTCAGGACCTGATTGACAGTGTACTTCGCGAAGGGGCCAACGGATACATAACGAAGCCGTTCACTCCCGAGCGTTTCCAGGAAAAGCTGTCGCCGTTTATGAATTGACGTTTAGTGTTTTGTTGAGGCCCGGCGATCCTGGCCGCATGGGCTTGTACTTGTTTGCAGGGGCGAAGAAATGATTCAGGATGTGTGTTTTACGGATACTTTGCTGGAGGCGGCCAAGGAAGTCTTCGAGACGATGATTTTCATGGACTTGCAGCCTTGCGGCGAAGTTGATCAGCCGATCGAGGGAGAAGCTCTGATGGCGACGATCACCTTCAGCAACAGCCTTGAAGGGTGCCTGGCGATCTGCGCGGGCAAGGATTGCGCGGAGGCGATAGCGGTGAATATGTTAGGGCTGGAGAGTGCGGGTGAACTTTCGAACGAGGAGGTGACCGACGCGATTGGTGAGGTTGCCAACATGGTTATGGGGAGCGTCAAGTCGCGTTTGACGGACGTTTACGAGGACATCCAGGTTTCTATTCCGTCAGTGGTTCAGGGTCGAGAGATGGCAAGCAGTCTCGGGGATAGCAGTCGGCGGGCATCGGTCAAGATCAATATCGAGGACGAGCACGTGATGGAGGTTTCACTTCTTTATCGTGAAGCCCACAAATGATTGTGCGCGGGTGTCGCAAATGCAGAAGACAGAGGCAGACATAGAATCGCAGGTACTTGAGTTGTCGACAGAGGCGCTTGGGGC
>JAWLHD010000441.1:0-4090 GCA_041690555.1 Anaerohalosphaeraceae bacterium | reverse complement strand
GCCAGCTGCAACGTTGCCTGGCGGCCGGCGTGCCGGTGACCATCCGGCAGAAGGCCGTCGCCGATCTGGCCGAGGTCACGAGCGCGTGGCATACCCTTCAAGGCCCGACCCGAAGCAGGGCCAGGCCGACCAAGGTGCCCAGACCCATGCCCGCCGCGTCTAAGACATCGCCGCCGAGCGCGCCCGCCGCACCTCAGACACTGGGGGAAGCCTGGGACCTGGTCGTCTCCCTGCTGCCGTTTTCCAGGCCGGTGAACGCCGTGATTGTGGTGGCCGCGCTCGTCTTGCTGATGCTGATTTCTGTTGCGACTTTGGGAAGGTAAACGTTATGGGGCTTCTTACGAATCTCCTCTTCGGCGTCGTCCATCTGGGAGTGGTGGCCGCTGATGTGCTGTTTCTTTGTCTGCTGGTGCGAATGCTGTCGCTGAAATGGCCACTTCGAGGATTACTGGCGTTCGACACCCTCAGTCGACCGATTGTGGACTGGTTCACCAGTCACGTGGACAGGATAGCGCGGCGCGCCGGGAGTGAATCCCCCGCAGAGCCGACCGCGCTGTTCATCGGCATGTTAGCACTCGCTGCTCTTCGCCTGATCGTCGTGGGTCTTTGCACGAGGTGAACTTTGTGATGACTGGTGAACCCACCAATCAAACCTACTATATCGCCGTGTGGTCGAACCGGCCAAATCAGCCCATCTTCGTGGACATGAACGACGAACAGGCGATTGAGAACGCACGTGACCAACTCGACAACCGCAATCTAAGTAGATCGGTCTGCTCCTTTGCTGCCTCAGACATCTCCGCAGAAAGAGCTTACCCTCTGTATTTCTCTGTCTGCGCTGCAGATCCGGAATCAACCCGTATCAGTGGTGCTGAAATGGCTTGTTACCTGTCCGAATGGCTCAACGTTCCTGAGGAATACTTGGAGTTCATCTATGTGCCCACTTCCTGCGCCAGCGGCGCGGGTGCGCAAAGGGGCAATCCAGGCACGCAAATCATAGCGAGAATAGCACCTTCGGTCTTTGGCACACCTCGAATGTCGTTGATGTTGCTGGCCAACTACAACCTTGCGCGCCAGATGATTCGAGACGGCCTGAAGAATGTCCAGATCGATATCTACGTGCGCGATTATGCCATCCCCTTGCCTGGTTCTCTCTGGAACGATCGCTTTATCAACTTCCTGACCATGAAAGAACTGCTTCATCTCGATGCCCAGCACCTAGACGAGTTATCGCGCACTCGCCAAGGTGAAGACTGTCTGATCGACCCACCGCGTGTTCCGCAAGCGGCTCAACGGCTTGACCAAGCCCTCCGGGCGGCAGAAGCGGAGCAGGCCAAACAACAGTGGCTGCGCCACCAGTTTCAGCATAATGGTTGGTTCATCCCACCCTGCGTTGACCGTTTGATGTGGGCCGACCTGCCACCCAGGGCAGCCATCGAAGCGTGTCGGGTACTGGCGCGGTACTACGCCTTAGCCGGAGCACATTCTCAAGAAATATGGCATCACATCCTGCGTTTGGATCGGAGGCATGGCGTCAAGGACTATCCGTATATTGAGAATATCGTGAGATTTGGGATCGAACATCCGGCATTCGTCGGTTGTGACCATCGTTTGCTCCAGGAACTGTGCCGCGCAGGCAACTGCGGCATGATCGACCTGTTGGCCGAATGTGAGGAGCCATTGCTGTTTAGATGAATCAGACGTTTACAGCACGCTCTGCTGGCATGACGCCTAACACGAACAACACTGAGACACAGTTATTGAAGGAGCTTCACAATGGATGTAGTGACATATCTACCCAGTATTGTGGTCGGTCTGATTATCATCTCGCTGATCGCCCGGGTGGTCCTGATAACAGGCCTGCCCAACGTGGACGGCAGGTGCTCAGCCACCGATATCGTCGTAATCATGACCCTGACCTCTATTATCACGATATGCACAGCGGGTCTGTGCGCTGTCGGCATGTGGTGCGCCTGGCACGCTGGAAGCTCCCAAGCCCCTGCCTCAACCGAAGCTCGACACATCATGGGCGGCGCTAGCACCGCACCTCATTACGAACAGCTTTTTTCTGGACCCGATGAATTGACTTTGACGGACAGAAACAACGGCCTCACACAACCGAAACCGACGGGGCGAGGCGGGATGATGCCGTGATCACAAGATACGGCAGGAAGGAATCTGCTGAATTGAAGGAGATTATGAGATGGAAACATCTATTCACCTTTCGTCAAATGCCACAGTATTGCTGGCACTGGGAGCGATGTTCATGCTCGTGCTCACGTGCGTCCACAAGGCCATAAGGAAGATGGCACTCTTCGGGGATGTCGCCGGCTGGGTCGTCGCAGTCTGCGTGGCCTTGCTTTCGATCGTTGGGCTCGTCCGGTTCTTCGCAATTCCAGATCAACGAGCAGGCGCTGGTGCTGAACCGACAGAAACGGGCAGTTGGGTGGACTTCATCTTGCTCCCGTACATCGTCCTGCCAATTGCCTTGCTCCTGGTGCTGCTGTTTTCCGCGGTGGACAGGGTGCGTCATCGTTGGGTTTCCCGCCATCTTCACGATGGTACCAGAAGCCACAGGACTGTCTGCAGGTCGACCGTCTCCAAAGGCAGCGACTGCCGAAAGGGAGTCAATGAGTTCGAACGATCTGGGGCACATCGAATCACGAATTCCGGTTACAAAGGCGTGACACGTAAGAGGAAACGAGAGCGATGTTGACTGACTCTTCAGATGAGTACGACCGAATCCCGCTCTGCTGATTGGCTTCCATGATTCCGAATTGTGAAAGGAGCAATCATGCCACGTAAAAAAACAAACACGATTACCGTTGTCGATTGGCCGAAGCTGCGGAAGGGACATCTCTACCCAGTTAGGATCCAAGACACCAGGCTCCGGAGCGCCTCCAATTGCTTCCACGTGAAATTCGAGAACCTTGATCCTGCTCAACAGGGCCGTCCTATGAGCATTGATTTCCAACTCCCGCTCCGGCCACGTAGCAGAGCATGCTGTTTCTTAGCCGCGTGTGGCATTGACGCCACCAAAGTAGGAACAACTATCGATCTGGACCAGCTCGTTGGCCGGATCGTCGGCTTCCGGCCGTACGGTCAGGAGCCCGAGCAGTTCGAGTTTGAGCCAATCCCGGATCCGTCAACCGTTGAAACGCCTTCAGCAACCGAAGGTGCGGAGATGAGTCGATCCGAGAGCGAGACCACGGCAGTTCCTCGGAACGACGATTTGACAACGTATTGAAGACCGAAACAGATTCTGCACGTGCCAATAGTGCTTATTCAGTAAGGGAACACACCATGGAATGTGAAAGACCGAGCGGTCGTGAATTGACCGGAAACGATGACCACTTCGAATGGATTGAGTTGATCGCACAATCTCCCAGCGGCGCCATTGTCGCACGGGCCTTCATCCGAAGCGATGATCACGAAGCGATAGCGGCATGGCCGAAACGGTTCAACAACGCGGCAGTGTCGCACTCCATCTGTGTCTATGCTCAACCGAATCGTCAAGCAAGGTATGTGGCCCCCTTTTATCTGCACGCCCATTCAAAAGACAACCTGGAGGAGTCAAAACGCTGCCTCCTCAAGGCAAACGAACAGATCCTTATTGCGATGCAGGCCCCAGAAGACTGTGTCCATTGGTATTTCGATGGCCAAAGCAGCTTCGAACTGCTCATACCCTGGCAGACCTTCGACGCCTTTTACTCGCCGTGGATCTTTGACCTTTATGCCGACATCGCCGCACAGCAGGATCGCTTCCAGCCTGGCTTCCTCGATCTGAGCATCTACTCACCAGACTACGCATGGACGCTTCCGAATTCTCGTCGCCCAGGCGGATTGTATAAGATCCCCCTGACCGAAGCCGACATCGCTGAGCTTCCGGCCGACGAGATCCTGGCGTTGGCGGCATCGCCTCGCCCAGAGGACTCCTATCTTGAGGCATGCATCGGCAAATATGCGCCCTGGTGGTACACAGGCGAACTCAGACGCATCGAGCAAGAGCTTATCAGGTGTCCAAAGTGCAACGAGGGCTCGGCACAGCACACGCACCGTCGGGCGATGCTGCCGTGCGTTCAAGCCATTG
>JAWLHD010000440.1:0-4093 GCA_041690555.1 Anaerohalosphaeraceae bacterium | reverse complement strand
CGACACGGTAAAGCACTGGACGGTTGGCGTTGAACTGATTGACAAGCATGGACCACCACGAATTGGCCGTATAATCATCCCGGTCCTTGCGGCTGCACGAATTGCTGTAATAGTAGTCCGACTGAAACACGCCCTCCATGTCGTATGTGTCCGCTCCCGACTCATCACAATCGTAATCCATATCAACTTTGACCCCCACGCGGCGAGAAAGCCACGCCACCGCTTCCAGCTCGGCTGTTGTCGCAGCCCCTTGTTCCGTCCAGAAATAGCTCAAGTTTGTGGGCTCAAAATAAACAAAGTTGTAGTACTGTCGCATATCCTTCCAGGGAATGACAACTCCGTCCGAGCCCGATGGCGGCCATCGCCAATACCGAAGAACCTGAGCACCCGCCGTAGCCACGCACCCGACCAGCGCACGGTTATTCCAGTAATTGTATTCCGGCCAACCGCACCCTTCCTGAGGACACTGATCGTTGTATGGCGGTCCCTGGTGCCAGAGAGTCTCCAGCATCGCCGTGCCCGGCGTATACATCATTGCGCTCCACAGCGACTTCGTCTGCGACTTGGTCGGCGGCACAATGACCATATCAGGCTCAGACAGAATCTTCGATGACTCGCTGTAGTCGACCTCCAGCGCACGCTTTATCAGGTCTTCCGACACATCGTCGATCTGCTTGCCGGTTACTCTTTCGACTGCCTGTATCACTCGTTCCATCTTCCGCTTGATCAGATCGCTCATGCCGCGATCCGAAGTCGGATCCAGATCGCTGTCCGTCGAGTAAACCTTCACCGGAGCAAGACCCTTGTGCAGCGAAACAACAATGTATCCCGCCGGCTCGACACTGCACAAAAAACCTGACTGCCTGCCCCCGCGTCCTAATGGCTGAATATCACCAACCTCGCCTGTTTCATGGTCGCCCCAGCTCCCTTTCTCCGAGACAACCAGCCGCACCCAGTTCTTCGCTATTACGCGGGCCTCATCCACGGAAACCCTCCTGCCAATTGCCTCTTGCCCCGGCAGCACCGCCCACAAAGCCCCGAGCATTATAACTGCTGTCTTCCATCTCATGGCTTCACCGCCTTTCCTACTGCAGGGTAACCAGTACAAGAATCTGTCCGGTCTTGCCTTTTTCCAACGGCTCCATTGCCTTGCCCAGGATCGCGCCGCGCCCCTTCTCGTAGTCGGTCGCCTTCATCGCATGACCCGGAACATCCGACGTGGTAAGCAGGTCGCCCGCCTCGACGCCGACCTCGCTGGCATCCACGTTGCAATACACCCGCCCCGCCAGAGCCACGTCGCAGTCGAACCGGCCCGCCCCCAAGCGCACCCCCGAACCGACCCCTTGCGCGCCGGCCACAATGCCTGCAACCTTTGTGTCGTAAGAACTGCCGCTCACGGCAAGTTTGCCCGGATTCAAAGCGTCGATCACCATTACCGTACCGGCCGCCGGCGCCTCTGACGCCGACACGTCGAATCCTTCCGCATAATCCAGGCCCTTGCCAAGCTCAATCACCGGATCACCCGTCGAAACGTCTTCAATCAAGACCTTGCCGCGAAGGATGGCCGCATAACCCTGTGCCCCGCCCCGTGCATAGATCCCCGTACCAGTGGTCCCTCTACATTCAAAGTGTCCCCCTTTACCCTCGTCGCCGTCCGATTTTGCGTAGATGCCCGTCCCTTTGAAACCGTTTGCAACACTCCACAAACCATACCCGCGCCCCGCATCCGAAGTGAACTGGCCCCCAATGCTCACTCCGTTTTGTGCCGTTGCCTTTGCATGACCCAAAACGGCCGCGCCGTTCCACGCCGATGACTCGAAACATCCGCCGTAGCTGTACGGACCGAATTCGGCACTGCTTGTGCTGGTCGCAACCCCGCGCACAGCCGCGCCGTCGGCGGCAGCACTTTCAAAATAGCCTCCATAGCCCCTCCCTGCGTTGGTCGCCACGCCGCGCACACCGGCCCCGCCCTCACTGGCGCTCTCGAAATCGCCTCCGTAGCTGAAGGGACCCGATTCGCCGCCCGCTGCGCCGGTCGCCACACCCCGCACGCCCGCCCCCTTATTGCTGGTCGTCTCAAAGTATCCCCCGTACGTCTCGGCGGTGCCCGCGGTGCTCGTGGCAATACCATACACCGCCCTGCCCTTGCCGCTGGCAGTCTCAAAATAACCGCCGTAGCCGGTAGCCGCCGCGGTAACGTTTATCGCCTTTCCGTACACCGCCCGTCCAGACGCGCCTTCGGCAACCGCCTCAATCCCGTGACCCTCCTGCATCGAACTCGTCGCCTTGATAACAGGCGTCGACCACTCGCTGCTCAACACCAGAGGAACCTCAACATTAAGAATAACAACGCCGCCCGTACCGCCGCCCGAAAGGCCCGTCCCCGCAGTAACGCTGCTAACCCCCACGTCGTCTATTCCATCCGCAAAGCCCGACGGAATCCCGATAAGACGATCCCACCGTATCTCCGAATCCCGCGCGATGCTGCTGGGTATCAGCGACTCGCTGAGCACGCCCGAAATGATGTCGCCCGCCGAATGACTGTGCCCCACGTTCGACTTGCCCAATAGCGCCGCCGCAAGCTCGCTATCCCGCGTAATAGCTGAATCGATAAAGGCCTCGCCGATTATCCCTGCCGTTATGTCCGTCGCCCTGTGCGTATGGTTCAGAAGCGCCCTCCCCGCAAGACCCGCCGCAACATCCTCCACGCGCGCCATCGCCGGATCAATAAACGCCTCCTCGACTATCCCCGACGTAATCGCCCCGCCGTCATGCTCATGCTCGACGCCTGCAAATGACTCCGCCGCCGCACCCGCCAATGCAGCCGCAGTTACCGCATACGGAGCCGCGTTCAGGCTCTGCCGCGGCCGAAGCGCAACATAAGTGCCGCTGCTGCCCCCGGGACGCACCAGTATCTCCAGCCAGTAAGCGTCTCCGTTATAGAACTCCGCGTCGCCCCCCGCCGGATCCACCAGCACGCTGAAGTACCCGTTGGTAACGGTAACATTACTGCACGTTACCGCCTCGCCCTGAATCTGCCCGCCGGTCGACGAATAAAACAGCCTGAACTGAAAGTCATAAAGACCCGTCGCCGGTTCGCCCGCTTCGTGCAGCCGTCCCTGATAAACAAACCCCGTCCCCGTCGGCTCCGGCAAAACGTTAATCCCAAGCGCAATCGATCCGGCCCCGTAGTCGAGCAAAAGCCTCGTCTGCCCCACCTGTGTCGCTTCGTAACTGAATAAGAAATGCACCCCCTCTCTCACCGGACGCGGCACATGAAGCACACACTGCCACGGCCTCTGACTGACCAATTGCGCATAAGCTCCGGCCCCCGCGTCAGGCATAACCGCCTGCAACACGAATTCCCCCAGCGATTTGTCCCCCTCGAACGTCAGAAGCGCGTCATAACCGACCAACTCGGCCGCCGCGATCTCGATGCCGCGAGAATCTCCGATCTTCAGCTCGATCTCGCTGATCACCGTGCCCTTTTCACTGAAGTAGAAAGGATCATCCTTGCCGAACACCGAACAAGACATCAACAAAACCAGAATCGCCCTCATATATCGCATTGCATTTCTCCTCACAGGAATAACCCTTGAGCAAATAAGTTACACGATATGCTGCACCGCTCACATAGACAATGCAACGACGACAAAGCACCTCCGTCAGCCACACGGCCCACGAAATCTTACAGAAAAAACCGCAAATCCTCCTGCAATTTTGGACATGCCTTGGACTTCCGCCTCCAACACGCCGCCAAGTCTCTCGCCCGTCGCGGATTCGAGCCCTTTAAGTCTACACCCCGACCACCCAAAAGTCAACTCCAAAAAGACCAAATTCAGACTTGGTGCCCCACAACCAATCCTGGCGGCGCTCGTGGCACGGTCATCCGTGGCATGGGCACCTTGCCCGTGTTATCCCACCCGTTTGGTTCCAGCAAGAAAACTCCCGCCGCCGCCTCGCCCAATGGCACACCGTCGCCCCAAACTACTAAGGCGACTTCTACCCGCTCACACCCTGGACACGCGACCCCGCCGCATGGATGGCATGGCAGTTCGACCGCCCCGAAGCGGGCGAGGGCATGGTCCAGGCA
>JAWLHD010000439.1:0-4105 GCA_041690555.1 Anaerohalosphaeraceae bacterium | reverse complement strand
TGCATGAGATGGCCGCCGCCGAACACACTCGACACAGCAACACAAAGGTCGCCGACTATGTCGCGCTCTGGTGGGACGGCATAGGAACATGGCGAGGTCTTTCACCCGCCCGTGCTCTGGCATGACCGGTCTGTTCGTGCCTTTTCAAGCCGCGGCGTTCTTCACCCCTCCGCCGCAAATCTCCTGCTATAAAACCGGACTGCCCCCCAAACGATGTCACAAAGAAAGGGCCGAAGGTCAGTCTCCCCTCCGGCCCGTTTCCAGTTTCACAACTTTGGTAAGAACAACCATAGCCGCTGTGTTACAGCGTCCTGCGTCTCCGTAGCCAGCCAACAACACCAACACCCAAACTACCAAGCAGCAACGCGGGTGGAGTGGGAATCAACGATGTATCCGGCACCGCTATTTGACCGATCAAGACAGCATTATAAACAGTGTTATTCAGGCCACCCTTTGCGTAGAAATCTCCCCACATGGGATTGCGCCGCGAGTAGAAGGAAAGTACCAACTCTCGCTCGTACTCCTCATCTAACTCGAATTCAAATTTCACACTGAAAATGCCGTCGTGGCTTCCTGGTCCCTCTACTTTGTCAAGTTCACCTTTAGCCACCTCAATCCAAAGCAACTCATTCAGGCTGAGGTCTTCGGACACTTCAAGTGTGAGATGACTGATGCCGGTACCTTGGCCGGGAGGAACTGTCAAAGTATAGGTATATAACCAGTGCGCTGCTCCATCTATCGACGCTGGGGACACTGACCACGAGATAGTGGTACGGTCGTCCGCCCAACTACCAGTTGCAATCAGTTCCGAGCCCGCCGCAGACCATGTTCTGGACCCATCGGACAGTGTCGGAACCCCTATCGCCGGCAAAACCACGAAGCCGCTAATCGCCAAGGCGACAAACAAAACGTGTGTTACCTTGTTCATTACACGCTCCCTTCTCCCCACTGCCCCGCAGGGCGTATTGCCCCGCGGGTCAAGGAGAGCTTAAACCTTACAGGCTCCGCCGCCTGCGAAGCCAGCCAACAAAGCCAACACCAAGCGAACCCAACAGCAAAGCACCCGGAGCGGGAACGACCACCAATTGAGACTGCTTATTGCTGTTTCCATCGTAGGGATTCACAACCTTAACCACGTCGTCAAGCCAAGACGTTACGGTGGACTGCAATATCGAGTAGTCACCGCCAACTATGGTGATACTCAAGGCCGTGGCCGCGGCATCCAGGTACTTCGTGTCTGAGACGTTGCCGATTGCCCATTCTTCTTCCAAATACCAGATAGTGTCCTGGAGTATACCGGCCTGTGTCTCTCTGCCGCCACCCGGTGTGGTATCCGTGTAATCATAACCGGTAAGTGTCCCCCTGGCGAATTGCAGATAGAGCCACTGTGTTGCGTCACTGAGCGGATCCGGCTTGGGACCGCCGACGCCACCTACTACAGCCCAATCGTCAATTGTATACGGCAAATTCGTTATCGGAAGATATTCATTCCGTTCAAGACAGAATGACTGTACACCATTACCGACCTTTGCCACACTGGCATAATAGGCCGCCACGTTCGGAATGCCACTCATGGTGAACTCACCGCCGATGCCTGACGTGTACCCAGGACCAGTCGGAACCACAGTGACATTCGCGCTTGCGATTCCCGCAACCGCCAATATCAATCCCACTACCATTAACTTTCTCATATTACATCCTTTCCTACTTGCGATTTCCATTTCAATCTCTACCTACTTCTTATGGCGCCGTACCTGCACACAAGAGTGCCTCGCGAGATCACTCTTTGTGCTCAAGCTTTTTTCAGTAGCTGAAATCCGGGTGGACCGCGCGCCAGATTCTGGAACATGAACCCCGCCGAGAAATTCACAAAGTGCCCGGTTGCGCTTGCCGGGCACTCGTTTGCCATGTCCCGCCAGGGACTGCCGGCGGTAATTGCACACGCCATGCTGTGCACATCCTCCGCGAGAACGGACGCGCACTGGCTGGCGTTATAATTCAAATTGAAAGTCAGGACGTGGTCGGGTATTGCGGCGAGTTTGTGGAGCAGGCCGACGTAGGTGATCTGTTCGCTGCGGCCGCTCACCTCGGAAGTGCGACTTTCACAAAAGGAGAGGCTTGGATTCTCGGTTATCTGTCTTACGGTCCGGCAGCGGATTCGGTGCGCCAGTTGCGGCACTGCATGCATGCCGGCGGCGCCCAGCCACAGAAGGCCGCCGGCAAGCGCCAGCCATGCCCGTCGGTCGCGACCCAACGAGAAGCACACAAACCCGAACAGCGTCATGATAACCGCCGCGGGTACCGCGGGCAGAGCTTTGATCTGCACATCAGTGGAATTGCTCAGCGGATGCATATAGCCGGCGGGGTCCAGAACCTGCCTGCCGACGTCCTGGAAACATGCGGCGGATGTTCCAATCGCCGCGGTCTCGCAGACGGCGGGGTCAAACGCGGAGGCCTCCTGCGCCGGCACGAAGACGGCTTGTGCCGTCTGCACGACGCAGGCAAACGCGGCCATACAAACTACAGCCGCCACGCAGAAGCGTTCTCTGGCCCTCCGGGTTTTCACAAAACTCTCCGCTCCGGAAAAAAGCTTTTCGTTACCCTCAACACAGCGCGCCCGCTCTGTCCAAAGAAGTCGGGGGGAGTTCCCCCCTCCTTACAGGACAACACGCGCACATCCATTTAAAACGGCTTAAACTATAGCACTATCGGACGTGGATGTCTATAGGGAAATATACCTAAATCTCAAAAAACTTACCCTGATGATAGAGTCAGCCGCTGACCCGAAGCCCCCTTCGGCGGCGGATACCCGTCGTTGCCGCCCCCTTCTATACTCCTCTGGTATACCTCCAAAGTGGTATGCCATGCGCATAAAAAAATCCGTGCTCAAAGGCACGGATTGGGTGCAGATCAGGTTTTTTTCGATTGGCGGTGCGTTAATGCGAGCCAGCGGCGGCGTTTACCGAGCCGTTGAATGCAGAATCCGTATCCTCCACAAACCGCAGGAGCATGAGTATTTTATTCTCGACCCACGTTTTTCGGTAAATATTGCGTACATGGACCTTTACGGTACCGACGCTTATCGTAAGCCTGTCGGCGATCTCCTCATTGCCGCAGCCGCGACAGATGAGCTTAGCGACCTCCAGTTCCCGCGGGGTTATCCTGTACCGCTTCTGCAGGTAGTCCCAGCGGGCCTTGTCGAGCAATACGATCCGCGGCTTCTGCATGGCGGCGGAGGCACGGCTTTGATCAGGTTTCCTGGCAGGTTCCGGCATTGATCAGCCTAATTAACCAGTTTAGCAAGCAGCGTTTCGGCGCCTGAGAGGTCATCCTTGCCGAGACCTCCGTGTTCAATCGCCCTCCTGACGTGGGTGATCGCCTCCTGCCTGCGACCCATCTTTTCGAGTGCCTGGCCAAGATGATACGATGAGCCGGCGAGTCCCGGGGCGTGCTGCGGATACAGTTTGAGGCACTTTGTGAACTCCTCGACGGCTTTGTCATACTGCCCCGTACGGAGATAGATCATTCCGCTGGTGTCGATCAGGTCGATGTAGTTGGGATTGCGCGCCAGTCCGCGGTCGACAAGTTGTCTGGCGCGGTCATACTGCTTTTGTTCTTCGCAAAGTATCCACGCCAGGTTGTTGATCACCACAAGCCGGTCGGGCTCGATGTCCAGCACCTTCTGATAGTAGCGAGCTGCCTCGTCGGTGCGGTTCTGCATGTGCAGGAGCATGGCGCAGGAATTTAGCGCCTCGACAGATTTCTCGTTGGCGGCAAGGACCTGCTTAAGAATATCTTCGGCTGCCGTCATCGCCTCGGCGGGCGAGTCCTTATCGGAGATCAGATTCTGCACGATCGCACCGATGACGCCGGGCGATTGGGTCTGACGCTTACACCAGTCGACCGCAAGAGCGGTCAGTTCGGCCCAGGCCTTGCGCTTGCCGAGCGCCTGCGTGTGTGCAATCACGATTCCCGCGTCATCCGGCGCAGCGGCATACAGCGCGTCAAACTTCTGTGCGGCCTCGGCGTCGCGTCCGCTCTCAAGCAGGACCACAGCCATCGCGACATCAAACTGCCGCCGTGTCGCGTCTTCGGCAGCGGCAAG
>JAWLHD010000438.1:0-4118 GCA_041690555.1 Anaerohalosphaeraceae bacterium | reverse complement strand
GGCAGACCCAGACCCGTGCCGATGCCCGGTTCCGAATTCGTAGTCGACGTCGACACTCTCATCCCGGCAATCAGCCAGGAGCCCAACGTAAGTTCCGTCGCCGGCGGCATTGAATTGAAGCTTACAAAATGGAACACTATCGAAGCCGACGCCGAAACGTTCTACACCGGCATTGACGGCGTGTTCGCCTGCGGCGATGCCGTCAGAGGCCCCGATACCGTCACAACCGCACTCGCCGACGGCAGAACCGCCGCCCTCATGATAGACAAACACATCAAGGGCGAGCCGCTCGAACGCACCTACGACGTAACGCGGCCCATCGCACGCGTCGAGGCCGTCCAGCTCACCGATGACGAGATCGCCGACATGAAGCCCGCCGCAATACCCGTCATCGACGTCGAACAGCGCCGCTCCAATTTTGATGAAGTCGAGCAGGCCTTCACCGAGGAAGTCGCCGTTCGAGAAGCCAAAAGATGCTACAGGTGCGATCTGGAAGTCGACGACAACGAAACTCAGTCGAGCCAATAGCGGAACCGCCGAATGATGCTCGATGAAATAGTCCGGTTGCTCGATGCGCGTCTGATCGGACGCACCACCCGCCTCGAAAAACGGGTCAGGATGGCCTGCGGCTCCGATCTCATGAGCGACGTATTGGCATTCATAAAGGCCGACGCCCTGTTGCTGACCGGACTGACCCACGTTCAGGTGGTGCGCACGGCCGAAATGGCCGACGTCGCCGTAATTTGTTTCGTCCGCGGAAAACAGCCCGCGGCGGACGTGGTCGAACTGGCCGACTCGGCGCTAATACCCCTGCTGGTGACCGACCTTACGATGTACGAAGCATGTGGGCGGTTGTACAGCCAAGGACTGCCCGGCTGCCATGAAAAAAGATGACTCCATCTCACGCTTGGACGCTGTCGCTCACACCGACAAATGCGCTCTCGGCAAACCCGACAGCCCGAGGTTCACCAAAAGCCAGGAACTGGTATACGAGCTCACCGTCGCCGACGCAATGCGCCGCAAGGTCATCACAACCACCCCCCGCACACTTATGAGCGAACTGCGCGAGATACTCAGGGCCAATCGAATCTCCGGCACACCCGTCATCGACAACGGAAGGCTCGCCGGCGTCATCAGCATTGAGGATTTCATCATGTGGCTCGCCGCCGGCGAACCCGACTGCCCCATCGGCGACAAGATGACCACCCGCATCGACACGCTTTTCGCGCACGAGCCCCTCATCCACGCCGTCGGCAAACTCGAAGAGACCGGCTACGGCCGAATCCCCGTCGTCGACAAGGCCTCCGGCGACCTCGTCGGAATCATCACAAAGGGCGACATAATTGAACGCCTGCTCAGAAAGCTCGAAATAGACTTCCACACCGAAGAAATCCACCGATATCGCGCCAGCCACATCTTCGAGGACATCATGGGCGACAAGGTCGCACTGACCTTTCAATCCGCCGTCAAAGGCCAGGACTTCAGCCTCGCAGGCTCTGCCTCCTCCCGCCTCAAAAAAACCCTCGAACGACTCGGCATCGATCCGCAGATCGTCCGCCGCGCCGCTATCGCCTCATATGAAGCCGAAATGAACCTCGTCATCTATACCGATGGAGGTACCGTCACCGCCTCCGTGCAGCCCGACAGAATCCGCATCGACGTAAACGACGCCGGACCCGGCATACCCGACATCGAGCAGGCAATGCAGCCGGGCTTCTCAACCGCCAGCGAATGGGTCCGCGAAATGGGCTTCGGAGCCGGAATGGGCCTGGTAAACATCAGAAAGTGCTCCGACCGCATGGAACTGGTTTCCACCGTCGGCAAGGGAACCCACCTGCGGATTCACATCGACATCCATGCCGACAAATCCAAAGGATAATCCATGAAGCTAACCCGGATCATCGAACGCCTGAACCTCCGCGTCTGCACCGCCGAACACCGCCTCGACCGCGAGGTGCAAAACGGATACGTCAGCGATCTCTTGAGCGACGTCCTGGCCAACTGCCAGGAAAACGACGTCTGGATCACCCTCCAGGTTCACCCGAACATCGTCGCCGTCGCCGCCATCAAGGGCGTCGCCGCCGTCATCCTCGTCAACGACAGGCAGCCCCAGGAAGAAACCCTGGCCAAAGCCCGCCAGGAAAACCTGCCGATCCTCGTCAGCAGCCTTAGCGCCTTCGATCTCGCCGGAAAGCTCTACGCAATACTCAACGAGCCGAGCGGCGCCCAATGAGCCTCCGACTCTACAAGGCGGACCTGCACATTCACACCTGCCTTTCCCCCTGCGCCGATGCCGCGATGCGCCCCAGCGCCATCATCAACGCCGCCATACATAACCGCCTCGATATAATCGGCGTCACCGATCACAACACCGCCGAAAACGTCCCCGCAATGCAGGCCGCCGCCCGCGGCATGGGCGTCGCCGTCCTGGGCGGCATGGAAATATGCTCCTCCGAAGAAGTCCACGTCCTGGCCTTCTTCGACGATGCCGACGCCCTTGGTTCAATGCAGCAAGTCGTCTATGAAAATCTGCCCGGCCGAAACGACGAAGATTTCTTCGGACCCCAGCACCTTGTCGACGAGGACGACGCCGTCATCGGCGCCAGCGACAAACTGTTGATCGGAGCCACTCTGCTGACTATCGCCGACGTTGTCGGCGCCATCCGCCGCTTGGGCGGCCTGGCCATCGCCTCCCACGTCGACCGCCAGGCATACGGACTCATCAGCCAGTTGGGCCTTGTCCCCCCCGGCCTGCCGCTCAGCGCACTCGAAGTCTCATGGCGCTGTTCGCCCGACGACGCCCGAGCCTACCGCACCCACAACCTCCAAATCATCCGCTCCTCGGACGCACACTGCCTCCAGGACGTCGGCAAAGCCGCCACAACATTCAAAATCAACGCCCCCCAAATAGACGAACTCGCAATGGCCCTTCAGGGTAAACAAGGCAGAACAGTGAGCATCTGAAATGGAAGACCTGTCCTATCACATACTCGATATCGCCCAGAACGCCGTCCGAGCCGGCGCCGCCAATATCACCGTCCAAATAGCCGAAGACGACGACTCCCTGACCGTCACAATCGCCGACGATGGCAAGGGCATGGACCCCGAAACCTGCCAAAAGGCAGCCGACCCCTTCTATACCACAAAAAAAGGCAAGCGAATCGGTCTCGGCCTGCCCCTGCTCGCCCAATCCGCCCAGGAAACCGGCGGCCTCCTGAAAATCGATTCCCAACCCGGCCGCGGCACACGCGTAACCGCCGTCTTCAACCAAAATCACCCCGATATGAGACCCCTCGGAGACGTCGTCGCCACTATGAAGACCATGATCGTCGCCCATCCCGACATCCGTTTCGTATTCGAATACCGAACCCCCGACCGGCACTATCATTTCGACTCCCGCCAAACGCCTTGACATGAAGTGCCCTTATGTGTCATAATTAGCTTACTATGAGACCGGGACCTGATTCAGAAAGAGCCGTTTTAATGATTAATTTCAAGCTGAACGATAAGCCGCTGCAAGTTGAAGAAGGCACAACCAACCTCGAAGCCGCACTTGCCGCCTGCGTCAAAATACCCACCCTCTGCTGGCACAAGGATCTCACCCCATACGGAGCATGCCGCCTGTGCCTCGTCGAGATCGTCGGCGGCGGACGCCCGGGGCTGGAGGCATCCTGCGTCTTGAAAGTCTCCGAGGGACTCGAAGTAAAGACCGACACCGAACGCGTCCAAAAGGCCAGAAAAATCGTCTTCGAACTCCTCATGGCCCGCTGCCCCGATTCCGAAATGCTCAACAAACTCGCCGCCGAATACGGAATCACCTCCAGCCGCATCCACCTCAAGCAGAAGGAAAACTGCCTCCTCTGCGGCCTCTGCGTCCGCGCATGTGCCGAAGTCAGCCAGCGAAACGCCCAAAGCTTCGCCGGCCGAGGAGACCGCAGGACCGTCGACACCCCCTTCAGCAAGATATCCGAAAAGTGCATCGGCTGCGGCGCATGCGCCTACCTCTGCCCCGCAAAAAGCCTCAAAATCCAGGAAGCAGGCTGACGTGGCACCAACGTCCTGCCGTAGCGAGGGCATCTTGCCCTTGGACATCCCGTGGCGTGGGCATCTTGCCCATG
>JAWLHD010000437.1:0-4137 GCA_041690555.1 Anaerohalosphaeraceae bacterium | reverse complement strand
GGCAATTATGTTATCGTCGTCCTTCACGATGGCTGGATTGTGTCGACTGTACGCCACCTTGCCCTCTGCTGCAGTACAGCGAAACCCTCCGTTTGGCTTAGATTAGAAATGCGAGCGTCGGCAAGGCTTCACGGTTATCGATAAGTATAACTTTCTTCATCACTATGCGAAAGCCTTCAGGATGTCGGCGCAGCAAATGGGTTGTGGCCCCGCACCAGTCCCGAATTCGTTCATGCCTTAACTCGCGCAATAGAAAGTTGGAGCGGACCTTAAGCAGGTTATCACCGGTCAGCTCGATCTCGATATTGGATACGATCCTCCGCAGGCGCGACGCGGGATTCTGTGCAAAACGCTGACCAGTCTTCAACTGGCGTATGCGGCTCGAAATCCGACGTCGATTGTCGTAAATATAGGAAATCTGAGCGTGAGGGTCGGGATCGTCCGTTCCAGCCGGCACCCAGTAAATACCGTCATCGTCCCAAAGCGCTTCCCATTCGTCATAGCAGCTTTCGTCCTGAAAGCGTGCTTCTCTGTAAATGAATTGCTCTACGGACCGATAATCGGCATCGGTCAAAGGGATCAGGGCTTGATCAGGCTGCGGAACGGATTCCATTTACACCTCCATTTCCTGTCGATAGTTCCGCCAAAAGCCTCGTTGGGGCGTTTCGTCTGTGAAGCCACCGACTCTTGTACCTTCAGGTGTCACCTCTTCTGAATGAAGTCCCCGCCGCAATACGGCCCACTCGGGAAAATCGTTCAGCATGCCATGTTGGCAAAGATCTGCGATCTCCGCGTCGTCGGCGAAAATCATGCCTGCCGGACCCAAGGCGCCTTCGCAACGACGAAGATTGCGCTCGTTTAATTCCCTCCCACCCGCAAACAGAACAGGGGATGTATGAACAATGACCTCGTCGGCGCTCACCGGCTCAAGTATCATGAGATTGAGCTCGGCTAACAGCAAATTGGGAAAGATCGCCGCATGGGCCGGACCGTCAATGAGCCGGCGCGCTGCTTCGACCTCACCATAAGCCTCATGCATTGCCGAGACATATTCCGGCACAAGATCGGGGGAAATTCCGCTCCATCCCATTGTAATGCCACGGCCTCGAAAATCTGCAGCCAGGTCTACTTCGCCGTGGCCATTGCCGTAATCGATGGTGCGAGCCGCTGAATTCACCCTGCGGTCCCTCTGCCCAGCGAATGTGTCTTTTGCACGCACCAGCGACCGGTGGGCGAAGGTCGGGTGATAACCGTCAAGATGGTTTTCAAACACACCCTTCCAGTTGCCATAGATCCGGTGTTTCATCCAGCCAGTGTCAATACGGATTTTACCTTCCGGAGAAAGTCCGTTGAGCGTATCAATCAGCCCTGCCGTCGCGCCGAGGTGATCCGACAATGTCGGACCTTCCGGCGAGAGGCTGGCGAAAATAAATCCTGCATAAGATTCAGAGCGGGCGACTTTGGTGAGACCGAACTGTTTGGGGTCGAACTCAGGACCAAAACGCTCGGGCCACGGAGCATTGGTCAGTTCTCCGCATAGATTGAAGGCCCAGCCGTGATAGGGGCAGATAAAACCGCGGGCATTGCCTTGCGGGGTCGGGCTCAGTCGGTTCCCCCGATGCGGACAGCGGTCATAAAAGATCTGGATCTCGCCATTCGCGTCACGCAGCAGAATAACGGAGCGAGCGCCGATCCGCCGCCGACAGAAGTCGCCAATGTTCTTGAGTTCGCTCTCATGGCCAACGAATACCCACTGGCGATGGAAGATACGATCCATTTCGTCAGTGAAAACAGCGGGGTCGTGATAAAGCGAACCGTGCACTCTGTCAGGTTGGATTAACTCGGCATAGTCAACCCTCGTCCTAGTCACGCGGGACATCGAATTTTCCTTTCATTACTACAGCACAAGCGCCCGGCCAGAGATCCTTCAGTCGTTTCTTGCCAAGTTTGGTGTCAGGAATTGCTAAGTCGAGGCGCAGACTGTATTCGTGCGCAATGTGCACAGCATGAGATTACGCGGGGCGGGCTTTTTCCGTCGTCTGTCTATCTTTGCCGGCAAGAGCCTCTGTTTGGCGTGCATCATGTGCACCCGTTTTGGTGATAATTGGCCACTTTTCCCGGTCAACACTAACGTCCACAGACAAGCAGGGTCTCAGTCAATCTTGAGGGCTGACCTTTCCAGGGTACAAAATCTTTGATCATGCAATTTACCGGTCCCCCTCAATTGACCTCAACAGCAAGAAACAGCGCTGTCCTACGCAATAGCGCGCAGGAGCGGCTTATGCGCGCTCAGACGGATCTCGACAGCAATGCCGACTTGAAGGCCAGTGGTTTTGAATCCGGAGACCGCGGATCCCTGCACAGGGGGACAAGGCGTTTCTCGCTCAACTCCGCAAAGCTTTTTGATGCGAGGAGACCCTACTGATCAAACAGCGTCCCGCGGCTAGCTTTTGACACGCCACGAGACCAGGACCTGCGAATCCAATTGAAGGTGTATGGAGTCCCAGAATGGAGTTGATAATAACCGATCGCGAAGGCAAGACGGTAAGGATAGAAGCGGAGGCGGGCGAAAACTTGATGGAAGTGCTGACAAGGCATGACTTGGACGTAGAGGCAATCTGCGGCGGAACAGCCAGCTGTGGTACGTGTCATGTCTACGTTGATGCTGAAAGCGATGCAAAAATACCACCTAACGACTTTTTTTCAGAAGAGTTGCTGGCGTCGCTGGAACATCGCCGCGCGCATTCTCGCCTTAGCTGTCAGCTCGTATTAGAAGAGTGTCTGCATAAAATGCGCATCACGATCGCGCCGGCGGAAATGTGATGTCTGGTCGCCTTCGCGCCTTGACTGAAAATCCGCGCAGGCCACAGATCGACCGTTGGTCCAAGCCATTCTGGACGGGCGGCGCGCGCAACGAATTGGTGATCACCCAGTGCAAAGATTGCGAACGGCTAATCCATCCGCCTTTGCCGCGCTGCCCTTACTGTGGCGGCAATGAGATCAATTTCGCCGTGCTCTCGGGAAGGGCAACAATCACCTCCTTTACGGTCAATCGCCAGCATTGGCATCCATGGATCGGGCATGAATACATAGTCGCGTATGTGGCGCCAGTGGAAGATGAGCGTTTGCACCTTCTGACCAACATCGTGGATTGCGATATAGAGGATGTCGCAATCGGAATGCCGGTAAGAGCGCGCTTCCTCAAGCGTGACAATTATTGGATACCGATTTTCTCGCCCGAGAATGGCCAGTGACACAACTTCCTGAGCATCGAGCCGTGATCAGCGGCGCAGGCATGTCGGATGTTGCGCGCCGCCTGACGGCGACGCCAATCGAACTGACGCTTAATGCAATCGATGATGCTCTAACTTGCGCAGGCCTGACGCATAAGGAAGTTGACGGCATCGTCACCTATCCTGGCGCGATGGACGACGGCTCGGGTTTTTCTGCGGTAAATTTGCATGACGTCCGCATGGCGATGAACTTGGAGCTGCGCTGGTTTCACGCACTGCGCGAATGTCCAAGCCAGCTCGGCGCAGTTTTTTCGGCAATCGCAGCGGTGTCGGCGGGGTTCGCGCGAAACGTGATCGTTTTCCGCACAATCTGTAACTCGCCGATCGAAGAATCGCCACGGCCGCAAGCGACCCAGGAATCAACGACGCACGGCCTGTTTTCCTGGCTGACACCCTACAATGCCGATCCGCCAATCATTTGTTTCGCGATGCAGGCGGCACGTCACTTCCATAAATTCGGCACGAAGCCCGAGGAGCTTGCGCAAATTGCGCTAAATGGACGCCGCATGGCGGCGCTAAATCCGAAGGCTGTCTACCGTGAGCCGATGACGTTCGACGATTATTTTACGTCTCGCATCATTTCCACTCCCTTGCGACTTTACGATTGTGACGTCCCTGTAGACAGTTCGATCGCGTTCATCGTATCGGCTCGGGACGCGGCTGGCGACCTGCGTAAACCGCCCTTACGCTTTGAAGCAATTGGGACGGCGTTGTGCGCGCGTGACAGCTGGTACGCACCTGAAAATCTTACGCGCCCAGCTTCCTTCGACGCTGCAGCATCGATGTGGGCGCGAACGTCCCTGTCCCCGGCGGACGTGGATTTCGCACAGCTCTATGATGGATT
>JAWLHD010000436.1:0-4142 GCA_041690555.1 Anaerohalosphaeraceae bacterium | reverse complement strand
CCCGCGGTGTCAAGCACTTGGACACCGCGCCGCGCCCGCCTCTCCTGGGATGGGTGACCAAAAAGTACGGCCTGAACAATTTCATTGTTTTACTCGGAGTAAGTATGAAGTCGCTCCCCAGCCACGCACGCAAACTCTTGTTTTTACTAACCTTAGCAGCACTCGCCGCAGCCCGCGCCTCCGCAATACCACTGCCCCTCCCGCCATTCGACCCACCGCCGCCGCCACCGCCAACGCAGCTCCAGATTATGACCTTCAACATCCGAGTCGCAACCCCCCTCGACGCACTCGGAAAAGGCTGGTCAAGGCGTAAAAACGCCGTTATTGACGTCATAAGGGACCATAACCCCGACGTAGTCGGCCTCCAGGAAGCACTCAAACACCAGGTCGACTCAATCCTCGAAGCCCTCGACAATTACGACGTCATCGGCGTAGGCCGATCCGACGGTCAAAACCGAGGCGAATACAGTTGCATCCTCTACCGCAAAGACCGCCTTAAACTCAGTGAAGGCAACACTTTCTGGCTCTCGGACACCCCCGGTATCCCCGGCTCAAAAAGCTGGGGAATGTTCACCCGAATCTGCACCTGGGCCAGATTCATCTGCAGAGAAACCGGAAGAGGATTCTACATGTACAACACACACCTCGACAACGCCTCACAAAAGGCCCGCGAAAAGGGCGCAGACCTGCTCTTAGAGCATTTCGCAGCAAGACTTTACGACGATCCGCTCATCCTCACGGGAGACCTAAACGCCGGCGAAAACAGCCGCGTCATACAGTTCCTGAAAGGCCAAACCCTGCTCGACGAAGCAATATCGCCGGTCCCCCTGATCGACACCTACCGCATCATACATCCCGACCAGCAGGAATCAGGCACAACCGGCGGTTACCGAGGCGCCCGCAACCACAAAAAAATCGACTACATCCTCACCGAACCGAGGATCGACGTACTCGACGCCCAGATCATACGCGATCACGGGCGAGGCTCCGACCATTATCCCGTTACGGCCAAAGTAGTTATGGACAGTTGATCCCGTCTCTCTTAAGGCGCCAGCGCACGAACGTAGTACAGCCATAACGCCGCCACCTCGCGGGCCATGTACCTGGGCATGGCCCTAAGGCGGTAGCTTTCCCTCGCCGGTACGGTATAAACGTCCCAACCCTGCCGCTGGTATGTCATTTTGATGCGCGGCAGATGATAGAAATGGCTAACCGCAAGCACTCTTTCGGCGCCTGCTTCATCCAATATCTTCACGGTATTCTGCACGGTAGCCTGCGTATTGACCCCGCCGGCGTCGATAACGATTGCCTCCTGGGGCACGCCTGCTTTGACGGCAGCGGCCTTCATGGCCTGTGTTTCGTGAATTTCGCCGTCGCCGGGTCCGCCGGAGAACACGACGGTCCGGGCATAGCCGGCCAGATAAAGGGCACATCCGGTTCGCACGCGATCCGCCAGTGCATCGCTCATCCTGCCGTCTTTGTAGACCCTTGCACCGAAGACCACGATTGCGTCGGCATTTCGCCTGTAGTCGGTCTTGCCGAAGCAGAACATCTGCGCCAGCGGGAACGCCACAGCGCAAAACGCAACAACAATGAGCGTCGTTCGTGTCTCGTGAGGCCAGCCGCCGCGCGGTCGCGGCACCACCGCGGCGATACCTACAACCTCCATCGCCATACTGACAAACAAAGAGAACGGGATCCAGAGACCCGCAGTGATGGTTCCCCTTATGAGCAGCACATAGAACACGACTACGTTGAATATACATACAACGTACAGCACGGCCGTTAACGTCACGGTCGCCACGCGTCGCCAGGATGAAAGCCGCGGTCGAATGGCAAACGCCAACATGAAGACGGCAGCCAACGTTAATATGGTTTTGGACAGCCGCGGGTCAACAGCCCGAAAATCGATCCACCAGATGTTTGCGTCAAAGACTGGATATCGCATGTTTGCCAGGATGTTCAGCAGCGTGAAAGCCCCCAGGAAAAGCGCGACGCCGCGCCCCCACGATGCGACCAGTTTCCAAGGTGTCCACTCGTGTGCGCAGCCGGCATTCTCGCCGGATGAGTGCTGGATCGTGTTACCTGGTCCGACAGACATTCGCGATTACTCCGATCGGGCGGCCAGTTGAAGTTCATTGCGGAGCGCCGCCATCAACTCGCCTTCGGGTACGACCGATTTCTTTTTTCCGTGTGCGTAGATGAAACCTTTACCCTGGGCTGCGCAGATCGCCAGGTCGGCGTCGGCGCATTCGCCCGGACCATTTACGATGCAGCCCATCACGGCAACCTTAAGTGGTTTGTCAATCAGTAGCAGGAGTTTGCGAACCTGTCTGGCAAGTCGCACGACGTCAATTTTGCACCTTCCGCAGGTCGGGCATACAGTGAGTCGGGGGCGATGCTCCTCGCTAAGACCCACGGACGTCAGTATTTCCCGACCGAGACGAATCTCCTCCACGGGGTCGCCGGCCAGGCTCACTCGTATGGTGTCGCCGATGCCTTCGGCCAGAAGCGTGCCGATGGCCACAGCTGAAGGCACCCGTGCATCCTCGGGAAGGCCAGCGTGGGTCAGACCCAGGTGGATCGGATAGTCGAACACGTCCGCAATTGCCCGGTTGGCTTCGATGGTCCGCACAACATCTGCGCTCTTGACGCTAAGCACCAGCTTTTCGAACCCGCGGCGTTCGAAAACGCGGACGTATTTTTTCATTTCGCGCAACATCAGCACCGTCCGTCGTGGGGGTGGCACATCCTCCTTAAGATCGCGGATGCTCGCCTCATTGACGCCGATGCGCACTGCCGCGGCATGCTGTTTGGCGCAATCGATGATGCGGAGGATGTCCAGGCGTTTCTTGATGTTGCCGGGGTTGATGCGAATCTTGGTCGCGCCCGCCTCAATCGCCTCAATGGCCCGGTCGGGCGAGAAATGCACGTCGGCGATGATCGGCACGTCGACCCGCCGCACAATCTCCGCGAGCGCTTCGGTATCGGCACGGGTTGGTACAGCCACGCGCACGAGGTCGCAGCCTGCGACAGTGAGCCGGCCGATCTGGCGCACACATGCCCGGACATCGGCGGTATCCACCTTTGTCATGGATTGGACCGCGATGGGGTTTGAGCCGCCAAGACGGACGGGGCCGACATCAACCTGCCTTGTTCTTCGCCGCAATATCATTTTCAGGTCCAGAAAAACATCGGTTTTGCAGAGGTTTTCCGCGCAGTGTCAGCGACAAAGACACGGTCAGGCATTTTAGCTTGATTAACGTGTCACAGTAAAGTAAAATCGACAAGTCGAGATTCATGCTGAACGGATGCGGGTTTTGGACGTACAATAAAACAAAAGAGGGGAGAGCCCCATGGCAGTAATCTGGACAATTTGCCTGATTATCGTCATAGCCTACTCGATAGTGGGCTGGACACTTTATTTCCTTCAATCGCGTTTCCTGTATGCTCCGGTCCGCGAGGTTACGTACACACCGGCGGACATAAACCTTACTTACGAAAAGGTTGCGCTTAAGACTGAAGACGGTCTGAAGATAGCGGCGTGGTACATCCCAGCCGAGAACGCCAGGTACACGATTCTGTTCTGTCACGGCAACGCCGGCAACATGACGCACCGGCTGGATTCCATCAATTTGTTTAACGAGATGGGGCTCAGTTGTCTGCTTTTTGATTATCGCGGCTACGGCGACAGCCAGGGCCAACCCACGGAGGCGGGTACATACATGGATGCCACTGCGGCATGGAAATGGCTTACCGAGAAGAGGAAGATACCGCCGCAGCGGATCATTATCTTTGGGCGTTCATTAGGGGGGAGCATCGCTGCACATTTAGCTGGGCGCGTCGAACCCCGTGCGCTGGTTCTGGAAAGTGCGTTTACCTCTTATGAGCAGATCGGCAAGAAGTTCTATCCCTACATGCCGGTGCATTTTTTCGCTAAGTTCTATTATAATACTTTAGAGTATGTGGGCAACGTGCGATGTCCTGTATTCATCGTCCACAGCCGTAATGACGAGATCGTGCCGTTCGAGTTTGGGCTTCGTCTTTACGCGGCGGCCGCGGAGCCGAAACAGCTACTGGAAATCGCGGGCAGTCACAACGACGGTTTTCTTTTTTCGGGGGACGTTTACACGCATGGCTGG
>JAWLHD010000435.1:0-4156 GCA_041690555.1 Anaerohalosphaeraceae bacterium | reverse complement strand
ACGGGGGTGATCACCGTGGCGATGCTGCTGCTGGCGATTCACCTGGGGACGTGGGGCTTCAGCGACGTGGGGGGCGACCCGGTGCGGATCGTGGTGTGCCTGGCGATTGTGGGGGGGGTGTTCGGGTTTTTGCCGTTCAATCGGCACCCTGCGAAGATCTTCATGGGCGACGCGGGGAGCATGCTGTTAGGGTTTGTGGTGGCGACGCTGATGATTCTGTTCGCGGAGCAGACGCCGCGGTGGTGGATGGCGTCGATCGTGGTGTTCGGGCTGCCGATTCTGGACACGGCGACGGCGCTGGTGCGGCGGTTCATCAATAAGAAACCCCTGTTCGTCTCCGACAGGGGCCATCTCTACGACCAGCTAATGGACCGCGGGTTGAGCCTGCGGAACACGGTAAAGACCTGCTACGCCCTGGCAGCCTTATACGCCGCCGTCGGCCTGGTCATGAGCCAGATACGAACGCGGTATGCGCTCGTGGTTTATATCGTGGTGTGCGTCGTGTCCGGGGCGATAGTGTGGCGCAAGGGCTTTTTGAGGATGGAAGGTGTTCGTGGGGCGATTCGCAAAAAGGAGTGAGAGAGCCGGGGAGGCTAAGAGCAAGGGGGTAATTCCATGAGAGCCTCTATGTGACTGCGCGCTGCTTTCTGTCGGTTGAAACTTTCTCATGAATGATCGACAAATATCGGTCAGCAAGAATGCGCCGGTCGAAATTTCGCTTCACGAAAGCCAGGCCATTGCGGCCCAGGGTCTGACGAAGGTTGCTGTCCTGCTTGAGTTTCAGCGCGGCGTCTTTGAATTGCTCAGGATTCTCCGGCTCCACATAGATACCGGCATTTGCTTGTTCGATCAGAGTCCTCGCGACGCCGTCAATGGCAAGTATGACGGGCTTTTGTGCGGACATGTAGTCAAACAGCTTGTTTGGGTAAACAGTCTTGAAAGTGTCGACCTTCTTGAGCACCGCAGTGCAAACATCACTCGCCCGAATATAGTCGACGATTTCGTCCTTTGGCACGGAATCAACGAAGACCACGTTGTCAAGCCGCCATTCGGTCGCCGTTTGCTTGAGCATGGATTTTTCCATGCCATCGCCAACCAGCATGAATACGATATCCTGGTGGTCTTTTAGAATTCGCGCACTATCAAGCAACTGGATCAGGTGATTCGCCAGACCGTGCGCTCCGACGTATGTGACGACGAACTTGCCAGCAAGATTATGCTGTTTGCGGACATCCGTACGCGGTTCCTGCTGCGCAAAGATGTCAAGGTCCGCGCCATTCGGAATCATGCTGATGCGGTCCCGGCGAACATGCTTGTTCCTGACCAGTGACTCTTCAAAGGCGGGCGTCAGAACATTAATCCAATTCGACGAGCGATAACTCTTCTTCTCGAGCCAATACGATAGCCGGATCATCCATCTGTCGGTAAGCACACCCGTATCAATGGCCGATTCCGGCCAGAGGTCGCGGACCTCGAAGACCATGGGGATACTCTTCAGGCGGCTGAGAATCCAGCCGGTCAGTCCCACGGTAAGCGGCGGCGACGTACAAATGATGACATCGCACTTACCGGCGTGAAACAACCCTGCCCACACGCTGCTGAACGCGAACGAGAGATAGGCCCAGAAACGGCCCAAAAAGCTGCGATTGTAACTTTCGCTGACGTGGCAACGCAGGACCTCGACATTATCACCCTCGTATTCTCGAGTCAAAAACCTGCCCTTATACTGCGGCTGTTTCTTTCCCGTAGCGTAATGAACCGTGCCCGTCAGGACGGTAACATGGTGCCCGGCCTCGGCCCAATATTTGGCAAACTGGTTCCAGCGCGAACCGCCAGCGTCGTCCTTGCCGAGAAAATATTGATGAACAACGAGAATATGCATGGACGCCTATGGATTGGCCTGTGTAAAGCGGGTGATGAACTCGACGGTTCGTCTGACAGCGGCTTCGGAGGCACGCGGGTGCAACGGCAAGTTAACCACTTGCCGGCATGCCTTCTCAGCCTCCGGGCACATACCGATCCAATAATCGTAAGCCGCAAGCGGCGTCTCTTGGGGATGCAACGGCGATTCGAACCAACTGCCCAGTTCGATGCCTGCACGGGCGGCCTGCTGAAGTGCCTGCTCTTTTTCCTTGATCCTGACAGGGTATCTTACCATCACCGGATTCATAACAGTGCGGTCGTATACACGCGGCGTCCAGCCCTTTTCGGCAAGCAGATCGTCGTAGAGTTTAGCCATAGCCCTGCGGTGCTCGAAGTTCTGTTTGAGTCTCTTGAGTTGCCTCAGCCCCGAGCGCGCCTGGACATTGCTCAGGCCTTTGAAGAAGTCGTTCGCCATCACCGGTTCGAACTCGCACGTGGAAGACGAGCCCACCACCGCGCCTTTCTTGGTCAGATAGCGAAAAACGTTCTGCGCCAGAGCGGTGGTTCTCGGATAAATGCATGCTCGGTAGACGGCCAATTGGGCGGCCAGCATCGCTGCCTCCTTTGCAGACGGCCTGCACATTTCGCGATCGCGCAACGCCTGTATGCTGGCCGCAAGGTCAGTGTCTCGTGTTATCGCGACGCCGCCCAGCCCGGTAGTAAACGGCTTGTTCCACTGCATCGAAAAGTAGGCCGCCGCGCCGAAAGTGCCAAGCAGTCGGCCTTTGTATTCGCTACCGAGCGCCAGGCAGCAGTCTTCGATGACCGCGATGTTCTTTTGTCGGGCAATCTCCATGACGGCATCCATATCGCAGGCGTAGCCATAGGTATGCTGGGCAATGATGATCTTAGTTCGGTCGGTAATCTTTTCGGTCAGTAACGCCGTGTTCAGATTAAATGTCTTCGGTTCGATGTCGACGTAAACAGGTGAGGCGTTAAGGTACTTGATGGGGTTAACATCCATAACGCAGGTATAGCCGGGCAGAATCACTTCGTCGCCTTCACCGATTCCCATGGCCTTGAGAATGGCATACATCGCAACGCGGCCTTTCCAGAAGGCAAAGGCATGCCGGGCCTGCACTTGTGCGGTGAATTGAATTTCATATTCATGTATACCGGTATGCATCAGTACGCCCTCTACCAATTCACTTGCGGCAGCGACTCATTCTTGTGAATAGCAGTCAGTATCTGTTCGGTCCGTCGGGCAATCAGGTCGCGATCAAAGCGCCGGGATAACGCAATGCATGCCTGGCGCGTGCCGGCCGCCTGCTGCCGCGCCTCGGTCAGTTGCAGAATGGCCTGGGCCATTTCGCCTGCATCGAGAGGTTCGTAACATCGTCCGGTCCCGTACTCAGTCACCAAAGGCTCTCCTTCACATCCTTTGGCCACAATCGGAGGAGTTCCGGATGCGAGGGCCTCGTATATTTTGGACGGCATCGTTCCCGGAAAGCGGCCGGCCAGAGTCACCAGGCTGGCGTCGAGTGAGGCAAGAATCGCGGGCATCTCATTTTTCGGACGCCGACCATAAAAGGCTAAATTTGGGAGGTTTTTTTTCGCCGCTTTGGCAAGGAGTTCTTCTTTGGTGGGACCGTCGCCAATCATGATAAATTTGATATTCACTTTGTCCCTTAGCAACTCCGCGGCATCGACAACAGTTTCCAGTCCCTGTGCCAGACCGTGCAGGCCGCAATAGCCCACGAGAGAATCGTCCGGGCCCGCCCCAAACTGCCGGCGAATCGACTCATCACGCAGATCGGGCCTGAAAAGCTGCGTATCGACCCCGTTGGAAATTACCGTCACATTTTGCAGGTTAGGAAAGCGTTCACTGATTTGTCGGCAGGCACCGGGGTTCGTAAGGGCGACCGCATGGGCATGCTTGTAGGCGTATGCCTCCAGCCAAAGCATCGCCCTGACAGACATGCTCTTCTCGGAAGCATGGCCCATCCGTATGAGAATGTCAGGCCAGATGTCCGAAACCATCATCACCGCCTTGCCGCGAACGACCTTCGCAGTGAAAAGAGCAAATGGAACGAGGAACAGCGGCGGGCTTTCGATTAGAACCACATCTTGCTTGCCCAGGCCCCACGCGCCGATCAATGCAGAGGACATGCCAAATGACAAATAGCTGAACAATCGCGGCAATGTCCGGCTCGATTTTGAAGGATAGAGGCATGTCCGCACAACCTTTATTCCCTCAAGCGTCTCGGTTTTCCTGATCCTGCCGCGATAGCCG
>JAWLHD010000434.1:0-4162 GCA_041690555.1 Anaerohalosphaeraceae bacterium | reverse complement strand
CCGACTAACCGCAAAGCCCAGGATAGTCGCCCTCCACCCGGTCCCCGACCCCAGATAAACACGACACATTTGAGGCGCTTGCAAAATGGGTGTCGCGGGCTATAATAACGCCAAGGTTAATAGACCTCCCGAAGTGGCCGGCGACTGGAGCGTTCCCTCGCGCTTAGGGGGGTGTGAGTGGCTCTAATCTTAGCGTCGCGGTAAACGGTCCTGAGTGGTTACCTTCACCCTTGAGACGCCCGCCAGCGTCAGAACGAGACATCGACATGATTATGCGAACACCGATCAAGGTTGCTCCCGGGCGCTGGGCGATCTTCTTGGTCACTGGGATGGCTCTGGGTTTGTTCTTTCCTGGCGCAAAAGCCGAAAGTCACCATCCTCGTGACAGCCAACGCTATCTGGTCTACAACATCTGGACCTGGAACCATGAGGCCGAGGGATTTGCCGCATTTAAGGCCGAAGCGGCCATGGCCAAACAGGTGGGTTTCAACGCGCTTAAGATCCATATACTGTGGTCCCTCTGTGAAACACAACCCGGTGTGTATGATTTCTCGGCCCTCGACGCGCGGTTGGATTTTGTCTGGAATCAACTGAATCTGCCGGTGGCCGTCTATATCGATCTGACACGGCATCCGCCGCGGCAAGGCCCCGATGCCGTGGTCGGACCTGAGCACTGGCAAAGGGACCAGTCCGGGCGCCTGGCTATGAGCTGGACCGACCGCCCGATGATCGCGTTCGCTTCTGCGCCCGCCGTGTCCCAGGCGACTGCCTTTGTTAAAGCATTGGTCCGTCACTGTGAAAGTCGACGCGATGCCGGCAGGGTGTTCTTCTATGAACCGGTCTTCAGTCCCTATGCCGAAATAGAATACTTCCCCGACGGTGTCTATGACTATTCCATTCCTGCCAGGGATCGCTTCCGCGCCTGGCTGGCGACGCGCTATGGCGACGTCGAATCCTTGAGCCGGACATGGGCAACCCCCCACACCGACTTTGCGGCCATAGAGCCGCCGCCTGATTTCTCCGGCCCCATCGGTCGGGACTGGTACCGTTTCCGACATGCCATGCTCAAGCAGGCCATAGACAGTGTGATCGGAGCCATCAAGGAGGCCGCTCCGGATCGACCCGTCAGTCTGCGATTCGGCTCCGTCTTCGACGCCCGCATGCGCCATCGGGCTACCGCATGGTTTCCCGACTTGTGTGATGCAGCCGATATCGTCTTTGTCGATGACGCCCCTCATTACGACCACCGCTGGTCTATGGATCTGTTGCGGGGTTCTTTGCCGCACAAGCGCATCGGTAACGAAGTGGATGGACCAAATAACGCCGACGACGCGGTATATGGCGCTTTGATAAGCCAATCCTTCGAGCATGGCGCCCAGTTTGTTACCGTTGCCAACTGGAACGCTGCCAGTCTCGAAAAACGTCGCAGCCTGTTTGAAAACATGGCGAAGAAATGGTTGTCCTCCCCCGTGACGCAGACGCCCCCCAACACGCCCACCCTGATCGTCGATAGCGACACGGTTTTTTCCGTCGGTTACGATGCGGCCCAGCGACAGCATAACGAAATGCTTTCTAAGGGTGTTCTTATGGTGAACGTCGTGATGAAAATGGCCGAAGCGGCAAATAAAGTTTTCAGACCACTTTAGTTATTCCCTTAGACCATCACAGCGGCGATCCGGCCAAAATTTAACACATAGGATACCCTTGACAGGGTCGTCACGGCTGACTATATTGTGCTTTATCAGGACAAGAATGGCCAGTTTGTAACCGTGATCTTCGAGGCCGACGGCGCGGTCTACGAGCGGACCGAGTACAACGCCTGCGGCGAGCCCACCCGGTCCCCGACCCCAGATAAACACAACCAATCCCCCCGCGTATCGGACATCCACGCTTATGGTGCCGTCAACTCCGGCAACATCCGCACATATTCAAAAACACGCGCTCTGAATTGCCGATACTTGCAAGGAAATCGTAAAGAGAGCCGTAGAAAACATAAAAGGGGGCAAACATGAAAAAAACGCAAAAGTACTTCATTGCCGCGGTCCTTATCAGCCTGCTTGTGATTCTGGTCTTTTTCGCTCCGCGAGGTGTTGCCGAGCGCCACCAGGGCGACCAGAAGGCCGCCGGCACGGGCTCCGATGACGCCGCTTACGCCGAGCAGCTCTGGGGAGAAATCAAGAACTACGAAGACTGGCCCGTTCCCGAAGGGTTCGAAGGCTGGCAGGACGGCATCAGCCCGCATGGCAAATACCTCCGCTACTACATCAATGACATTGCCAAAGAAGACCTCAACAGGGACGGCGCCGTCATCGTAAAGGAAAACTACATGGAAAAAAGCCCGAACATGCTGGCCGCCGTCACCATCATGCAGAAACGCATAGGATACGACCCCGAAAACAAAGACTGGTTCTACGTCAAGTACGCGCCGGACGGTAAAGTCATGACCGACGAAAAGGGGCGAAAAATCGCCGGAGCCGTCGGCAAGGGCATGGATGAAGGGTGTGTACCCTGCCACAAGACAGCCGGAGGCGGCGACTACTTGTTCATGACCGATTGAACATTTGCAGTGCAAGCGTGAACGCTGCGGTTTGTATCGGCCGGGGAGGAACGCGCGGCCAACGAAGAAGAAAAAGGGGGATCACATGAAAAGCAAACGTGGAAAAGCCATTGCCGCACTGGCGCTGCTTTTCGGGCTTACGGCGATAATCTTCATCGCTGCAAGCAGCCACGCCCAGCGCCGCGGCCGCACACCCGGCGACTGGCTGCCGGAAGACTGGCGCCGGCCCGGCGACAGACGAGACGAGGACCGGCGCAGAGACGATGACAGGCGCGAAGACCGGCGCAGAGATGACGACAGGCGTCGGGACGACGACCGCAGGGAGCGAGGGGCCGACGCTGCACACGCCGAGGCGCTCTGGCGACAAATCAAGGACTACCCAACATGGCCCGTTCCCAGGGGATTCGAAGGTTGGCAGAGGGGTGAAAGCCCCCACGGCAGGTACATCCGCTACTACTACAATTACGCCGCCAAAGAAAACCTCAACAAGAACCTGGCCATCATCGTCAAGGCAAACTACTCCGCAAGAGAGCGCGATGCCCTGCGCTCCGTGACGGTCATGCAAAAACGCAAGGGCTATGACCCCGAGAACAAGGACTGGTTCTACGTCCAATACTATCCGGACGGCGAGGTTATGAGCGATCGCAGGGGCCGAAAGATAGCCGGGGCTGTCGGCAAGGAAAGCGAACAGGGATGCATCCCCTGCCACCAAAACGCCAGGGGCAGCGACTACCTGTTCATGAATGATTGAGCAAATGACCGTATCCGGCGTTTTTATTGTCGTGCTCTATCTCGTGCTGGTCTGCACGCCGGCGGTGCTGGCGGCGCGGCTGGTGCCGCCGTCGGGCGGATTTGTTTACGAGGCGGGCAGGGCCGCGGCGCTGACGGGGTTTACGATTCTCGTCTTGCAGACGGTGCTCGCCGCCCGGTGGAAGTGCACCAGTCGGCCCTTCGGCCTGGATATTGTCCTGCGATTTCACCGCAACATCGCGATCTTTGCCGGGGTGCTGCTGCTGGCGCATCCGGTCCTTCTGGCCGCCGGCGGCGCAGGCTTCGCCCGGGTCATTTCGCTCGACGTACACTGGTGCATATGGCTCGGCCGCGCTGCGCTCATCCTGCTCCTGCTGAATCTTCTCCTGAGCGGTCTTCGCAACCGCCTCCGCCTCGCCTTCGAACATTGGCGGTTCGTCCACGATCTCCTCGGCCCGCTGCTGCTGCTCCTCGCCTTCACCCATGCTTGGTTTACGGGCGGCGACCTGCGCAATCCGGTCTTCCGAGCCGCCGCAAGCGCACTGTTCATTGGCGGCCTTGCCGTTTTCGCATACCACCGCATCATAAGACCCGTGCGACTCCGCCGCCGCCCCTGGCGAATTACGGCGGTCCAACCCGAAACCGAAAACGTCTGCACACTCGAACTCGAACCGCCACCCGGCCAAAATGTACCCCACTACCTGCCCGGACAGTGGCATTTCCTTGGATTAACTAAAGGGACCGGGACTCATTATGCATAGAGTTTTGCAGTCCACTTACTTTCGCCCCGGCCGCAACTCCTTCCGCTGTGATTATTAAACCAAATGCCATCAACCGCCGCCCGCAAACACGCAT
>JAWLHD010000433.1:0-4162 GCA_041690555.1 Anaerohalosphaeraceae bacterium | reverse complement strand
GGGCATTTCGTCTGCCGGCAATGACCGAGAGGCCGATCGCGGACATTACCACTATGCGGCACGGGCAGAAGATGCGATGGCGCGAATTTGATATGAGCTTTTTTGATTTTCCAGGTCAGACGATTTATCATGATGCCATGCTGGTGGAAAAAGACGGAGGCGAGAAGATATTCTTTGGCGGCGATTCGTTTACGCCGTCGGGCATAGACGATTACTGCCTGCCGAACCGGAATATCTTTCAGAAGGGTATGGGATATTTTCGCTGCCTGGACATCCTGCGGACACTGCCGAAGGGCACATTGCTGATTAATCAGCATGTTGTCGAGACATTCGCCTTCAGCACGGACCAGATCAATTACATGGCCTACCTGCTGAATATGCGCATGCAGCTTATGAAGCCTCTGTTTCCGTGGCCAAATCCGAACTTCGGCATCGATGAACAATGGGTACGTTTCTATCCGTACGGGCTCAAGACGGTGGGTGGACAGACGGTCGAGATCGCGATCAACATCCTGAATCACTCGGATGAGCTTGGAGCGTTTACAATACGGCCTAACGTGCCCGAGGGTCTGCAATGCAGCGTCGACCATGTAGCGCTGCATATTCCGGCGCACGGCGAAAAGCATGCCGATCTGAGGATTACTGTACCACCGGCTGCCGCGCCGGGTGTGTACGTGCTTACGGCGGATGTCGAGTTCGGAGGGCACGTGCTGAAAGAATGGTGCGAAGCCCTAATCGAAGTCGGTGCGTCCGACCGGTCCGCCAATTGACCAGTACTATTTGTCAGTTTCCGCGGCGACGACTGTAACAGGCGCGACTTTCTCCAAGTCAGCTTTGATCTTTTCGGCATCGCCGACGACCACGATGGCCATTTTGTCGTAGTTCAGCGTCGCGGCGGCCAGAGCGACGCAGTGTTCGGCTTGTGCATCGGCAATGGCGGCCATGAGCCGATCGAAGTAATCCCTGCCGAGTCGCTGGGACTCTACGAGCCAGAGATCTTCGGCAACGGCCTGCGGAGTCTCGCGCTGCCTTACGAAGCTGCCGGCGAAGTAGCTCTTGGCGTCTTCGAGTTCATCTGCATCCGGGGGCTCGGTTCGCACGCGTTTTATCTGTTCGAGGATGACGCGGATGGTTTCGGCCGTGGCTTCATTTCTGGTGAAAGTGCTGACCTTGAAATCGCCCTCCATATTCTGAGCGTAGTAGCCGCCCCTGGCGCCGTAGGTCAGTCCTCTTTCGACGCGTATGGCGCGGTTGAGCCAACTGTTGAACGAGCCTCCGAAGTACAGGCTGACGATACGGCTTATGAAGTAATCCGGCTGGTCGTGGCGCGTAACGGCGAGCTGGCCGACGCGAATTTCGCTTTGCATGCTGCCAGGCCGGTCCACTATGGTGATCTGTGTCGGTTGGGCCGGCGGCATATCCGGCAGGACAATGCCCATCTCCACCAGACCTGTTTTCCATTCGCCGAGGTATCGTCGGGCGAGTTCAACCGCCTTGTCGGTGGTGATGTCGCCTGCGAAGATCAAGGTTGCCTGGTCGGGTCTGGCGAATTTGCTCCACCACAACCGCAGGTCGTCGGTTGTCAGGGCGGCGACATCGGCGACTTCGCCGCTGACGGTGCGTGCATAAGGATGTGCCCCGTAGAGCTGTTTTCGCAAATGTTTTTCAGCGACGTAGGCGGGGGACTGCTGTTCGATGCCGAGGCCCGTGATGACCTGCTTGGTGAGCTTGTCAAACTCCTCGGGATCGAAAGTTGGCGCCAGGACCACTTCGGCGAGGAGCTTCATTGCACGTTGGGTGTATTCGGACATGCAGTTGGCGCGGACTGTGCTGGTATCCATGCCGGCGGCGCCCGACAGCGAAATGGCGTACTGATCGAGTTCGGCGGCCAGCTCAGCTTCGGTATGTTCGGCGGTTCCCCTGGTAAGCATCTGCAGCGTCATGGAGGCGGCGCCGGGCTTGCCTTCAGTCCAGGCGCCGTTTGTGAGTCCCAGCGACATGCTGACGAATGGGACCTCATGGTTAGGTACAACGATCACCTTAAGGCGGTTATCGAGTCTGACTTCGGCATAGTCCTCGCTGACTTCGTATTGCCGGAGGTCACCGACGGGCGGCCTGGCGGGCCAATCGGCAGGGCGTTTCACACCCGTTCGGCCGGGCGGCGGGGAGTCGGTTTCGGGCTTGGCGGTAATCGGCGCATCTTCGCTGTCCTTGGCGCCGGCCATTGCGCCTTTGGCGTTTTCCTCGACGATGATGACGATCTCCTTGTCCGGGGCGAGATACTTCGTGGCGACTCGCCGGATGTCGGCACGGCTTACGCCGCGAATCTCCTCAAGGATGCGGTTGGCTTGTGATACGTCGTCTTGAATGACGGCGGCGTGGCCGAGAATTCTTGCCTTGCTGGCGACGTTGAGGTTGCTTGTGACAATGCTCTTGAGTCGCTGGTTTCTGGCTTTTTCGAGTTCCTTTTCGCTGACGCCTTCCTGCTGAATGCGTGTGATGTGGCGTCGTATTGTTTCGAGTAGCAAGTCGGCTGTGTCCTGGCCGGTTTCCTGCACCGCCGAGGCCTCGAATACCCCGTCCAGTTCCAGATTGAAAGTCGAAGAGCTCGCCTCAACGGCGAGCTGCCGCTCGGCGACGAGCTCGCGATACAGACGGCTGCTGTTGCCGCCGCCGAGGATTGCAGACAGCAGATCCAGCGGCGCCTCGTCGGGATGCCCTGCCGGCACGGTGCGCCAGACAACTTCCACCATGCCGGCCGGTGCGTTTTCGTCGTCGATAACAAGTCGGCGGGGCGAAGTGACGGGTTTGGGGTCTACCGAGACATCCTTTTCGAACGGACGTTTGGGAATCCAGCCGAAGTACTCTTTGGCGAGTTTTTGCGCATCAGCGTGTTTGACGGCTCCTACGATGACCAGCGCAGCATTATTCGGCACATAGTATTTTGTCCAGAAGGCGCGCAGTTCGGGTACACTGGCGGCGCGAATATCGGCGAGCTTGCCGATTGGTGTCCACTCATAGGGCGTTCCCTCGAATATGGCGGCGAACATTTTCTTGAAGAGCGTGCCATACGGGCGGTTCTCACCCATGCGGAGCTCCTCCTCGACGACTTGACGCTCAGTGTCGAAGGCTTGCTGATCGATCTGCAGAAATGCCATGCGCTCGGCCTCGAGCCAGAGCACCAGTTCGAGCTGATCGGCGGGAAGCGTCTGGGTGTAGACGGTCTGGTCGAAGCTGGTGTAGGCGTTGTTGGTGCCGCCGACGCGCTGGATGAGGGCGAAGTGGTCTTTTTCCGCGACGCGGTCGGTGCCTTTGAACATCATGTGCTCGAACATGTGTGCGAAGCCCTGGCGTCCGGGGTCTTCGTTCTTGGAGCCGACGTGATACCACAGGTCCACGGCAACGATGGGTGAGGAGAAGTCCTCCAGTGTGATTACGCGAAGGCCGTTTTCCAGTGTTATCTGTCGGTAGTCGAAGAGTTTGTCTTCGGTGGGCGGATTTGACGGATTCCTTCGCTGGACCTCTTCACAACCGCTCCAGAACACGGCGACAGTCAGCACTAAAGCAGTGACAATTCTGATCAACCTGGTTTGTTTCATTTGCATTCCCTTGGAATCAGTCTTTGTTGCCCTGCGGCCGGTTGTTAAGGTCAATTCCACCGCCGTCTATGTTTCTATCGGCCGCCAGTGACCTGGAAGTCAAGTCGTTGACGGCAAATTGCGAATGCGAACAACTCTGAAGCCCAGCCGAATCTGCGGATCATCGCGGCGCATAGCGGCCTGACGACTCCGATAAGCATCAGCCGACGTGCGACAGATATTGAGACTATACGCCGCCCGCAGAGCTTGTTCAAGGAGTTTTCGCCGGCTTGAATGCGCGGAGCAGGACCGTAGCGGTTATTCGGCCGCAGTGGCTCGGCAGGCTCGATTATGGGGCCTGATTTGCCCTGCCCGGCGTTGGTGGGGCGGCCTGCCAGTTGGCTACGTCATTTCCGTATTCGGCGGCGACCTTGCGGTTCAGGGTGTGTGTGTCCGAACCGTCCGGCTGCGTGGGCCATGGATCTTCGCCAACCGGATGCGAGCCATCGCTGTAGTTGACGCGATCGACGCGAATGTACATGCGTTTTGCACCGTCGACGTCGCCGGGCATCTGGAGTTCGAGT
>JAWLHD010000432.1:0-4184 GCA_041690555.1 Anaerohalosphaeraceae bacterium | reverse complement strand
CAGGAACCAGCCCTGCCCATAGAGCCATATCAGGATGAAGCCGCCCGACCATGCGACGATGATACCCGTGAAAACCAGAAACGACGTCGTGGCTGATTCGAACTTAAGATACATAATTATGAATATTATGAAGAGCGACATCGGCAGCACCACCGCCAGTGTCTTCTGCGCCCGCACCTGGTTCTCGTAGTTGCCCGCAAAGCTAAAATTAACCCCTGCCGGGATTACCAGTTCGCCCGAATCCATCTTCTCGCGCAGGTACGCCCGCGCGTTCTCGACAACGTCCACCTCGGCAAAGCCGTCCTGCTTGTCAAAAAGCACGTAACCCACAAGGAAAGTGTCCTCGCTCTTAATCTCCTGCGGACCCGCCACGTATTCAATACGCGCCAGTTCCTCCAGCGGGATTTGTACATTGCCCGCCCCGCTGACCAGTATCCGCCCAATCGTGTCGATCCGGTCCCTCAACTCTCGCGCATAACGGATGCGCACCCCAAATCGCTCCCTGCCTTCGACGGTGCTGGTGATCCTTCTTCCGCCTATTGCGACTTCCACGACGTCCTGAAAATCGCGGACGGCTATTCCATAGCGAGCCAGCGCCTGCCGGTCGGGAATGATCTCAAGATACGGTTTCCCCACGATTCGATCCGCGAATACCGCCTCGCGCAGCACGCCGGGAACATCCTTGAGGAGTCGCTCGATATCGAGTCCCACCTGCTCGATGATCTCCAGCGACGGTCCTTTGATCTTGACGCCCATAGGCGCCCTCATGCCGCTCTGCAGCATAACGATCCTCGCCGCGATCGGCTGCAGCTTGGGCGCCGAAGTCGTACCCGGAATATCCGCCGCCTTGATAATCTCATTCCAGATGTCGTCAGGAGTCCTGATGTGGTCGCGCCACTGCCTGTACGGCAGACCCCTCGCATCGGGTATCAACTCGCCGTTCTCATCGCGGACAAAGCTGTTCGCGGACCTGTCAAACTTGAAAGTCAGCCGGCGCCCGCCCGCATCGGTTATATACTCGGACTTGTAGTTGATGACCGTCTCGATCATGGACACAGGCGCAGGGTCCAGCGGGCTCTCCGCCCGCCCGATCTTGCCCACCGCGCTTTCAACCTCGGGTATGGCGTTGAAAGCCATATCCTGAACCTGCAGCACATCCAGCGCCTCGCCTATCGATGCATGCGGCATGGTCGTCGGCATAAACAAAAATGATCCCTCGTCAAGATTCGGCATAAACTCGCGCCCCAGGCCGGGGAACGTCTCCTCCGCGCGGACCCAGAATGATGTCGTTCGAACGCTGTCGCCGCCGATTCCCACCTTGTCGACCCCCGCCGGTATCCACGCGAACGTCCGCCCGAACCCCAGCCAGATCACCGGACCAGCCAGAACGATCAGGCCTACGAACGACAGAAACATCCCCTTGTGATCGAGACACCACCCCAGGATTTGCGCGTAGAACCTCCTGAACAACCGGAAGAACCCGAGCAGCACGCCCACAATCAGTCCCACAAAGATCAGATTGCGAATCATGCCGACCTGTGGCCCCAAAGGCTCCCACAGCCGAGTCAGCAGAAAGCCCACAAGCAGCAGGACCAGCACATTGCTCAGCCAGGGTACGCTTCGATTGATTATCGCCGGAAGCCTGTGCTGAACGAAGTTGTAAACTCCGAAGGCGATCACGACCAGTCCCGCAAACACGACGACGCTCGACCGCAGGCTAAGCCCGTAAAGCAGCAAAACCGCCCCCGCCGCCGCCAGCAGCCCATAAAAGGCTCGCCTCAGCGTCGCACTGGAGAACCGGTACGAGAAGACCACCAGCGCCGCCGACGGTAGTATTGTCAGCGTGATAGTGACCGACGACAGCAGCGTAAAAACATTCGTGAAAGCCAGCGGCTTAAAGAGCTTCCCCTCCGGCCCGATCATTGTGAAAACCGGCAGGAAAGCCGCAATAGTGGTGCCCACCGCCGTAAGAACCGCCGCCCCGACTTCGCTTGCGGCACTATGCACGACGTGCAGTCTCGACACGCCCCGAGGCGCTTCCTCCAGCCGCCGCAGTATCGTCTCGCACATCACGATGTCCATGTCCACCACCGTCCCAATGGCAACCGCAATGCCCGACAGCGCCAGAATGTTTGCGTCCACACCGAATATCTTCATCGCCACGAACGTCATGAAAATGACAACGGGTATTTCGATGCCGATGAACGCCGAACTCCGCAGGTGCATTATCATGATGATGATGACAACGACCGTAATGAGGATTTCGTGAACAATGGCGTCGTTCAGCGTACCCAGCGTCTCATAGATAAGACCCGTCCGATCATAAAAAGGAACGACCGTAACCTGGCTGACGTTTGCCCATTCCGGCCACCTCTCTCTCCCTGTGGACCGAAGATGATCCAGCCACGCCTGCTGGTCCAGTTCGCTCCCCGTGTAAGCCGCAAATCCCGCCTCCTCCGCATAAGCCCTTATCTGCCCGGGCGAGACTCTGGAATAATCCACGACCACCTTCGACGGAAGGCCCGGCCCAATCTCGTCTATCTTCTGTCTGACGTTCTTGATGACCGCCAGCGGATTCTCGCGAAACCGCGCAACCACCACGCCGCCAACCGTCTCGGCGCCGCTTTTGTCCAGCGCCCCGCGCCGCAGCTCCGGCCCGAGCGTAACGTTGGCCACATGCCGGACAAGCACCGGGACGTTGTCGTTGACCTTGATGACGCTGTCCTCCACGTCTGCAACACTCTTGATGAACCCTATGCCGCGAATAAAATACTCGGCCCGGTTGACCTCGATCGTCTTTGCGCCGACGTCGATATTGCTGCCGCGAACCGCCGCGAATACCTCGGGCAGCGTCACTCTGTAAGCACGCATGGCGTCCGGATTGACGTCGATCTGGTACTCCTTAACAAAGCCCCCGATAGAAGCCACTTCGCTCACTCCGCCTGCCGAAAGAAGCGAATACCGCACGTACCAGTCCTGCACGGTCCGCAGTTCCTCAAGGTCCCATCCTCCCGTCGGCGCCCCGTCCGGATCCCGCCCCTCTAACGTATACCAGAATATCTGCCCCAATGCCGTCGCGTCCGGCCCAAGCGTCGGCTGTACCCCCTCCGGCAGAGTCCCCAAAGGAAGCGAATTGAGCTTCTCGAGAATCCGGCTGCGAGACCAGTAAAATTCGATATCGTCATCGAAGATCACAAAAATGCTCGAAAAGCCGAACATCGAATTGCTGCGGATCGTCTTGATGCCCGGAATGCCCAAAAGTGATACCGTCAGCGGATACGTTACCTGGTCCTCCACGTCCTGCGGAGACCTGCCCATCCACTCCGTGAACACGATCTGCTGATTCTCACCGATGTCCGGAATAGCGTCTGTACCCACCGGGTTTCGCGGCAAGCCGCCCAGGTCCCAGTCAAACGGCGCAACGTAAATACCCGTCAGGACGATGAAGATTAGCAGCAGGAATACCACCAGCCTGTTGTTCATGCACGCGCCGATATATCGCCCGATGGGCGACCGCTGCTCAGGTGTCAACTCAGGTCCGTGTTCACTCATGGCTGCCGTGTTCCTCGCGCAGTCTGGCCCTCGGCTCGATTACCTCCCTGATCTCGCCGCATTTCAGCATCATCTCGCCGAAATACGGATTGCGTATCTCGGTACCCGCCTGCAGCCAGCTCGCCCCCCGGTCCTCGAAAGCCATCGGACAGAAAGCCACATACACCGGCTGCTCCCCGGCCGCGCCGAAACGCCGCGCAATCTCGATCATCGCCTGGCTCAGCGGGTAGAACTCCTCGCGAATCCTGGCGATGTCGGCCCCGTCAATCTTGTCCAGACTCATGGCGATAGCGTTGGCTGCGTTATTCCAGTTGTCCTGCAGCACCGCCGGCAGCATGGTCGCGTCAACTTTGCTCACAAAACTGCCGATGTCTTCAGCCGCGGCTCGGGCCTTCTCAACGCCGTCGTCCGCCAGCGCCATCTGCATCGCGAAATAAGCGTCATAAAGACTTTTCAATTGCGTTGCGAATGCCCCGGGTATCGCCACATGAGGCTCTTTGGCATGCTCGAACAGGCCGAACGTCCGCTTCATCGCCGTGATATTGCGCCGCAGCGATCCCGCCGCCCTCCGAAGATCTCTCGCTGTCTCCGCCTCGTTGCCCTCCACCGCGTCGTTGCGAAGCCTCATTCTG
>JAWLHD010000431.1:792-4198 GCA_041690555.1 Anaerohalosphaeraceae bacterium | reverse complement strand
TTGAACACAAGCCGACCCATTTGGGCGATGGCTCTCAATCATACCGAGCCCCTGCGCCACTGCGCGTGGAGTTTACGCGTCAGCAGACCAAATTCAGCTTTTAGTATTCCGGCCGGGCCGTCTTCACCTGAAAGTGGTAGGAAAAGTTTATAAAAAGCCCTTGTCTTTTGCAGGCAAGACCCGGCGTAAACGATCGACGTAGTGGCGGGTATGTTATACCAAAGACACTGAAACAAAACGACAGGCCAAACCGATCGACTTGACGCGTAAACTCTCCACTCTCTCTGCCTGTGCCAATGTACTCACAAAGCTACGCGTCCTTGCCGGCCCGCGACAACATATTCTGGCCCGTTTCAGTAATTGCGATTATCATCTGTCTGCCGGTGGTCGTACGTTCGAGGTGCTCCTTAATGAGCCCTTTTTCCAGCATCATGACTTTGAGCCTTTGCCCCTGTCTGGCGGATAGAGCCAGCCGTTTGTACCGGGCCGCCACACCGCTTGCGGGGTGGTCTATTACGTCCTTCAAAAAGGTGATTTCTGCGCGCAGAGATTTCGCAGCGTTGTCTTCTTTGAGCCTTTCGTCTTCTGAGACAGCCATCTCATCAGGCTGTGGGCGAGGGGGGCCGAACTGGGGTATTTTATCATTCATGTAGCGTCGGATCTGATCGTCGGTCACGCGGCCCTTCTCTATTTTGAATTCGGGAATCGAGATAAGAAATGGTCTTGGGATCCTGCCCTGAAGTTTAACGACGGCCTGGCCCACCTCCAGGGTTCCGAGAATATCCTTGCCGCTTTCCAGCAGGAGGGTTTGGGTCATGGCATTGATATCCGCCCGGTTGCTCATACTCATACAGATCGTCGCGTAGCTGTTGGCCAGGGCAAAGCCCGAGAGCTTGGAGGGCATCTGATCTAAGAGCACCAGGCTGACCCCAAATTCCCTGATCTCCCGGTAGGTGGTGTCCATCACGGACTCCGAGCCCGTAAGCGATGTTCGCTGTCCGCTGAGGATATGATGGGCCTCCTCAATCAGGATGCAGCGGTCAAATCGTTCCCGCACGTTTTCAGCCATCTTCTTGTGGTGCAAATAGAGCAGGCAGGCCTGGACGAAGAACGTCTTGTCCGCCTGGGAGAGGCCGTCCAGTTCGAGGATGACGTTACCGTCCAGGATATGGTCGATGCTCCTGTTGCTCGACGAGTTGAGCAGCTCGCCCATACCGCCAAAACAAAGCGATGAGAGCGCCCGAAGGGTCGAGGACAGCCATCCACTTTCCCGGCCACGAGTGTCCATACTCCGGGCTTTCATTAAGACATCTTTGAACGTCGGCCAGCTATTAACGAGGTTGTCGTAGACGCCCGCCTCCTCATAGACCGAGTCTACCGCCTGCTGGAGCAAGAACAGCACCCCGTTGCCCAGACAGTAGGCGTGGGCGATCACCTCGTTTAGCTTCTTGAGCCATGTCTTGGGGTCCGTTCCGGCCGGCGGGATCAAAGGATTGAACTGAAGCGGCGCGATATTCCTGCCGATTGTGTAGACCTCGACCTTTTCAAATTCCGGCCGGGTGAGCAGATCCCGGTAGTTTCGCTTCCAGTCGAAGACCAGAAAGGGCTTCTGGTGGCAAACCAGCGTTTGCAGGATCGAAAAGCCGATATTCGTCTTGCCGCTGCCGGACCTGCCGACGATGGCCATGTGCTGAATCCACTCGTTTTCTCGAAGCCCGAAGGAGTAAAGGTCCTTTCCGCAGTAGTTTACCTGGCCGATAGGGTAAGGCCCCTCTGCTTGCCGGCTTGAGGGCGGGATCAAGCCGGGTTCGCTGTCATCAAGGCCCTGGGGCAGGTATTTTGCCAAGAGCAGTTCGAGATAGGTTTCAAGCTGCTGTTTTCCCTCGGCGTCCTCGGCGCAGTAGGCGGCGAAGACCTCGTCCATGCGGGCGCCGAGGATCGGCCGCAGTTTTCGGCACAACTGTCTGACCTGGTCGATGCGGCCGGCCTTGGCGTCATACATCTTCTGCCTCCAAGCCGTAGAGCATGTTCTTTCGGCGGGTGGCTGCTCCGTACGTGGCGGCGCCCTCGAAGAGCTGCTGGCGGATTTCCACGCTATCCTTCCAGAAGCGGATATCCTCATCGTGGCGCTGTTTTTCCAGGTCGATGATGAGCTTTTCCAAATGCTGCTCTGGCTTTCCGCCACCCAGTGGAAAGTTCATCTTCACAACCGACAGGCGATCCAGGCAATCGGTGAGGCGCCAGTCGATATCCCGCAGTCGCTTTTTGTGCAGCAGGGCCCTCTCATAGAGGACGTTTCCCAGATGGCCTAAGCCGATCTTCTCGTGGCGGGCCTGGCTTCCGAAGACCCGTTCAGCAAGAGTGGCATCCGGCGGGCAATGGTCAAACGACAAAGCCTCTTTCAAAAGCGCGGCGTCGAGCTTGAATTTGTCGAAGTAAATGTTCTGTGGCATCTGGCTTAATGGACCGTACAAGGTGATCGACTCGGCCCCTCGCCGCTCAGTGCACCAACTGTGATTGCAGTAGTTTCCTTCAACCGGCGCAAACATATCGTAGCTCATCGTTCGTAATTGTAGAGTGGTAATAGAAGGATGGGAGGGTTTATAAATGTTACCATTTTCGTGTGACCCTTCTGGCGACAGACGCGCCGATAAGAATGCTTTGGGTGGATACAATTAGCCCGCCAGCTGTCGAATCGTTGTTACCGTTCCGATGCCCCATCCGCCCCAGACCGCCGGCCGACAACGTGAACTGAAGGGGAAAGCTGAACACATCCGGTAATGGCTGGTTTTGAGCGCCCCTTGACACATCGTGATTTGTCAAGAAGGTGGAGTTACTCGTTCTTCCTCTTGCAACATCAGTGTCGCCGGGCAAATGCCCTTCCGGGAAGTCGGACCAGAGGGCTTGTGCCGTACAGAGATAAGCCATTTTTGGAAATGTTCGCCGACGGCTGCAGACTCCTCAATCGACTTAAGCCTGCAGTTACCATCCGCGGATGGCAGGGAGAATCTCGCCGCGAGCCGGCCGCCATAAAGCCACAGGTTGTCGTTTTCGATCTGCTCGTACAGGCACAGGCCCGTGGAAAGTTCCCTTGACAGGGTTTGCAGATCGGTCTCGGCTCCCTGCACGTGGAGGCCAATTGGCAAGTGCCATTCGTGGCACCATCTGGCAGCCAGGCATCCATTCAGTTGTCCTGCAGCAGGATTGCGGACAAATGTGGTGTTGGCATTTGCCATTGCGTGGTCCAGATAGTCAGACACGTGCCCTACAGCAGTGGGGTCGTTCAAGAATACCCCGGCCTCCACGCCGGATGTTAGCCCAGCCCGGGCCGCAGAAGTATTCCCGGCCGACCCTTGAGATGGAGATGAACGGATTACATGGGCAATCATAGATAGCGAGAAAATGG
>JAWLHD010000431.1:0-782 GCA_041690555.1 Anaerohalosphaeraceae bacterium | reverse complement strand
CCCCGGCCTCCACGCCGGATGTTAGCCCATGCTTCGCGTCGAAATTGGCGGAGAAGACCACGCCTGTCCTTCGATCCGCGATTACGGCCTTTGCGTGGTTCTGCAGATCTCCATAGATCTCCACTCCCAGATCTGCAAGTGCCAACACGTCAGCCAACTGTCGGGGCCAGGCATTTCTTTGTCGTACCAGTAATTTTACTGTGCAGCCACGGGCAATGGCCTGTTCCAGAGGGCCCAAGAGAAGTAAGGGATTCTCCCGCATGCCAACCAGACTGTATGTGGACAGTAGAAGCTCCTGCTGAGCCATATCTATGGTCTTCTGAATGGCTGTTAGAAGAGAGACGTGCGTGTCGCCATTGGTCCAGACGAGACGGTTTGACGTGGTTTTGCGCGGGCGAGGATGAGCAGGCGAGGCAGTCACCGACCGTTCAGCGACCCTGTAGACTTCACCTGGCGGAACTTCCCACGTACAGCCCTCGTACCACAACTCCGTGAACAAGCGTGCGACTTGCTGGGCCTCTGTTCGATCCCGGATCACGATGTTGGACTCGTTTGTCCATTCAAATCCGTTCTTCACAAAATTAGCCGACCCGACCATCGCTATTAAGCCATCCACAACGGCAAACTTTGCATGGCAGCTCTCGTGTCCTCGGACATAAATACCGTTTGATGTCAACCGCTCGAAGTTCTTCTGCTGTTCCTCAGGAGCCGTGTCCTCGACATCAGCATACTCACGAAGACCGCGGCCGAGCGACTGTTCATCAAGTGCCGTAATCCCGTAG
>JAWLHD010000430.1:0-4201 GCA_041690555.1 Anaerohalosphaeraceae bacterium | reverse complement strand
CGACCCTACCGGCTGATCGGCAAAACTCATCAGGGTCGAGGGATAGGCCGGCAGTTGGGGTTTCCTACGGCGAATATAGATCCTTTGGACCAGATTGTGCCTGCGGAGGGTGTGTACGCGGGCCTGGTTATTACGGGCAAGTCGGCGGAGGATGTTTGCGGCGGATATGGCGCCCGGCCGGCGGCGTTTAGCATCGGGCGAGCCAAGACTTTCCTGACTGATCATCCTCTGCTTGTCGAAGCCCATATCCTCGAGCCAAATGTGGGGGATCTGAGCGAGACCTGGCTGGCGCTGGACTTCGTGGAGAGGATCAGGGCTCAGCGGCGATTCGACACGCGGGATGAACTGAAGGTACAGATTACGAAGGACTGCGACCGTGCGCGTGAGATCCTTGAGGGCTGTGCCGAGAATGGATAGGCCGTGAGGCTTGCCACTGGAAAGAACGTGCAAAGGAGATTGATGACGATTACAAGGGATGATTTCGGGCGGGCGGTTGATTTGATTGATCGCTCACGGCATGTGCTGCTCACGACTCATACTCGGCCGGATGGGGATGCGTGCGGCTCGGTGCGTGCAATGCTGGATGCGCTAAAGGCGCTCGGCAAGAAGGCCGAGGTAATGCTTCTTTCGCCTTTGCCGGAGTGGTACGAGTTCTTGTTCGAGGGACGCGTTGCGATACTCGGCAATGATATCACGCAGGAGCAACTGCTGGGCGGCAGCTTTGACGAGGTTGACCTGGTATTGATTATCGATACGAACAGCTACGTCCAACTTCCGCAATTCGATGAATGGCTGCGGATAAGCGGCAAGGACGTACTTGTTATAGATCATCATATAACGGGTGACGATCTGGGCAAGGTTCAGCTTATCGACACGACCGCGGCAGCGGCGGGGGAGATAGTCTTCGACCTGTTCAGATATGCAGGCTGGACGATTACCGCGGAAGCAGCGGAGGCGCTGTTCGTTGCTCTGGCGACCGACTCGGGGTGGTTCAAATTCAGCAATGTGGACAGCCGAGTCTTTCGCATCGCCGCCGATCTGGTCGCCGCCGGAGCGAAACCCGACGCGATCTACCGGAGGCTGTACCAGAGCTGGTCGCAGAGCCGCATGGACCTTCTGGTTCGGATGCTGAACAATCTCGAACTGCATTTCGACGGGCAAGTGGCGTTTCAGCATTTAATGCGTTCAGACTTCGATTTGTCGGGGGCGACCGGCCGGGACACCGAGAACATGATCGACGAGTGCCAGCGGATCAGTTCGGTCCAGGCGGCGGCGCTGTTCGTTGAGCTTGCGGAGGGCGGTTTTCGCTGTTCGCTGCGAAGCAAGGGGGCGGTCGACGTTCGCCAGATAGCGCAGAAATTCGGCGGCGGCGGTCATACCATGGCGTCCGGGGTCAACCTGCCCGGTCCTCTGAAGCACGCGCAGTCCCTTATCCTCAATGAGATCGCAGAGCAGTTGTGATCGCATCATAGGTCAGAACTCTCGGGCGGGGACCCAACCGGCCTGGGCGCGGGCAAAGGGTCAATCTGACACGCACAACCCGATCATAGATCGCCCAACTGATGTGCGAACAGCCATTCCTTGACGCCGCTGACCAGCGTCGTCCATTCGGTGGCAACAGTCGCGTGCCCGTAATTCGACGGAAACTGTGTGTAGATCAAGCGGTCACCGACGACGGGGTCATCATCGCTTCTTGTGTAATCATCCAGTCTGACTATTGCCGTGGAAGCCGTATTATTGAAGGTCGGATCGAGCAAAGCCAGCATACCAAGGGAGCCGGCGCCGTCCAAATCGCCCGGCGATGGCAAGGCATTTGGCACGGTTGAGTCCGCCACACCATGAATCGCCCAGAAGGGTGTGTGGCTGATCTCTGCAAGCCGGTTCTTCGGTCCACTACCCGCCGCAGCGATGGCCGCTGCAAACGCACCCGGGTGACGGGCAATTATGTCCCACGTCCCGTATGCGCCCATCGAATCACCCACTACATAGATCCGCTGCGCGTCGATATCCCGCGCATCCAGACTGAACGCCGCCAGTGCCGCATTGTTGCCCGCATCCATGAGAAACGCCAGCAGTCCGTCGGTCAGCCGCATGGTATCCGTGTAGGTGGCTTCAGTTTGAACGTAAGGCCCATCTGCCCACGGCGAATCCGCCCAAAGTTCGTTAGCCGGCACCTGCGGCGCGACCACAAACGCAGCGTAGGCCGTGCCAGTCTGACCGTACCACACGAACTCGCGCGGCGTTTGCCGCTGCAAGACACTGGTGATCTGGCTGCCGCGCGCCCCCGCGCCGTGCAGATACAGCACCAGCGGATATCGCGTCTCGGCCTGGGGATCGTAATTATACGGCAGCGCCAGACCGAAACCTCTGGTCTTATCTTCCTGCTGAACCGTTCCGTGTTTCCAGTTTAGCTGAGTGCTCCGGTAGGTGTCCGCTATAACACCATTGAAGGCCACCGTCAAATCTTTCGTCGCATCCCTACCCCATGCAGCCGCCAAAGCGGCCAGATCGGCCATATTCACCACGCCGTCCCCCAGAGGCGCCGGGGCGATGTCCGCCCATGAGCAACTCGCCAGCCAGTCCGCCGTCAGAATAGCAAGGTCAGCCAGTCCCACCACCCTGTCCGCGTCGAGGTCGGCGGCAAGATCAGGCAGACTCCATATTGTATCGAAGCTCCAAACCGCTCCCTGCACCAGGCCAGTTACGGGGTCATCGCAGTCAACTCGCCAGTACCATGTCATACCGTCTTCCAGACTAACCGCGACACGCGAGTCGGTGTTGTCATCGTCGGGTAATTCGACGAGTGCGTCGGGCTGTGTGCCGAGAAATACAGAGCAGGTGACGGTGTCGCCCGGCTGCCAGGGATCAGGTTTCGTCCAGGACAGTTGTGCGACCATACAGGCCTTGAGACCCGTCGCGCTGTGGTGCGGAACCGGTTGACTCGCTCCTGCCGGAACAGCATCAGGCACCGCCGAAACGCTCACCGGATCGAAGCCCATTACCTGGCTGCCGGGCGGTGTCATACGAACGCCCCAGATGGGCGAATCCGTAGAGATCATCATCCCGGACGCCGCCTGATTGTTCTGAGTAAGATACGGCGTCTTCAGATAGACCCCCGTGCCAAAGCTTACCGCACTGCCGATTGCAGTCCCTCCAGAATCGAGCCCCTGCACAACCCCGCTGTCGTTGCCATTATTCTCGATCATGAACACGGTTGAGACCGGCCGGTCAAACATTACCTGCCACCAGGGCTGATTGTCCGCACTGCCAATACTGTTCAGATTGAAATTGTCCGCGGCCTGCGGCGGATATTGCGAATGTGTCGGCGGATTTGCAAAGGTCGTCGTGCCGAGTATGAGGCTGCCCACCGGCATTCCGTTGATCGACGTGATCATACCCTGGCTGCCGGTAGCCTCCATACCGCTGATCGGCCCGACCGCGATGATTCCTCCAGACGCCTGCTGTACCGCAAGGCACACAAGAACCTTCAAGCCGATTAAGCTCCTGTTTGTCATTGCTCTCCTCCGTTTTCAAATTTACATGGAAGCGACGTCATGAGGCAATTACTCGCCTCGGATCTCGGCGGCGTTTTTCTATCAACACAGCGTAGCAGACCCGGGCGCATAGTTATGGCGTTGCCCCATCATCGACATAGCGAGGATATGCTAATGGAACTTCCGAAGTCAAGGCTGCTGCCTGATGTGTCCTTTCTTTAGCGTCGCAAAACCATCTGCGGGCCAGCACTATGCGGCCATCAGTGCCACGTTTCAAAACCATATGTGAATGGCTTTGCTGATTCAATTTTTGTGCCAATTGAACGCCCGGCATTCCCGGACCAGTTCAGTCAGGCGATGGCTCATGCCCCGGCTTTGCCGCCGACTTTTTCTGCGCAAAATGGGTAACCTTGCCTGAAAAAGATTACGGGGCTAATTGGGGCCTTGCGCCATCGTTGAATACAGCACGCTTCTCAGGTATAATCAGAGATGTTCCAAATGAACGGACCGACGAACAATGAAACTGCGGAGGAAAATGATGAAGTGCAAGGCACTTGTAATTTGTGCGCGGGGTGCAATCCTTTTCGGCGCACTGACAGTATGCCTGGCGCCGTTCACAGAAGTGTATGCTTCAAGTGCGCCGTATTCCCCGCAAACCAGTGTTTCAATCCATGATGGACGGTGGCATCTTAACGGGCAAGTGACGT
>JAWLHD010000429.1:0-4209 GCA_041690555.1 Anaerohalosphaeraceae bacterium | reverse complement strand
ACTCACCGTCTGCTTCAGGATCGACTGAATAGCCCGCCCGATGCAGCCGGCCTTGTTATACAGCGGTATAACGATATCCACGCGCCCCATCAATCACCCGTCAAAGCACGAGCACCCGCCGACCCGCCGCGACGCCTCAGCCTCAGCCCGTCATACCAAAGCCCCATCCGCGGAAAGTACGATTTGACAAGCGTCGTCACCCGATACCATCCCCCAAAAAGGTGCCCATACCGCCTAAGCAGCCCGCGCACCTCCCGCCCTCGCCGCTCGGCAAGATAGCAGTGCATCCACCACCCCAACGTCTTTGCAGCGCACGGCCGAAACGCCTCCAGCACCCCGTGCGACGCCGCAAGCTCCAGGTGCCGCTCGATAAAACCGCCGATCACCTCCGGCCCCTTGTGCACCTTGACAATGCTCGCAGGAATGCCCATGTGATAAATCGCCAAGGGACGGGTAACAAAACCCACCTTCGGCCGAAGGTAAGCGATCCTGAACCACATGTCCATGTCGTTGATACGCGCCTGACCCGGCAAAAACATCCCCGCCTCCAACAGCACCTCGCGCCTGATCAGCATGGTCCCAGTCCACCCGCCGGCAAAAGAACTGTGCGCACCAAAGTAGCTCTCGAAATACTCCCTCCCGCCAAGCGCCTGCTCAGCCTCGGCCAGTCGAACGCCCCCAAGGTCGTCCTCGCGCCTGCCGCCGCTGCAGTAGCAGCGAACGTAATTGCCCGTCGTCCACACCAGGTCCGGGTTCCGTTCGAGATGCTTGCATTGAATTGCCAGCTTCTTCGGCAGCCACTCGTCGTCCGCGTCCAGAAACGCTATCCACTCGCCGCTTGCCGCCTCGATACCCGCGTTGCGGGCCGCGCTCGCCCCCGCGTTCGCCTGCCGTATCAACCGCACCCGCTCGCCGTATCCGCCCACCACCTCGGCCGTATCGTCCGTCGAGCCGTCGTCGACAACGATTATCTCGTCCGCCGCACGGTTCTGTGCAAGCACGCTGTCGATTGCCCGCCCCACGTATTTGCCCGCGTTGTAAGCCGGGATCACCACACTGATGCGCATGACCATGGACCTTCAGCCGCCGATCAGTTGATCAGAATGTTCAGAATGTCGTTGTAAGTCAGCCACAGAAAAACCATGCCGAGAAATACCAGCCCCGCGTAACTGATCGCCTCCTGAACGCGCGGATTAATCGGCCCGCCTCTGAGCTTCTCGATAATCAGAAGAACGATCACGCCGCCGTCGACGATCGGAAGCGGCAGAAGGTTCATCACCGCGATGCACGAGCTGATCAAACCCAGAAAGTAAATATACTCCGGAATCGACTGGCTGGCGATCTTGTAGCTCATCGACACGATCCCCACCGGCCCCGAAAGCGCCTTCGGACTAACCTCACGCGTGATAAGCCGCTGCAGAGTAACGTATGTCTGCGCGACGAACATGTGCGTCTTCTTCACGCCCCACGTAACCGCCTGCACCGGCCCTGTTGCCTTGTACTTGTGCTTCAAATACTCGAACGGAACCGCCACCGCAAAATCGCTCCGCGCGGTAATGGCCTCCGACGCATCCGCCGGCACGTCCAGTTCAGTCCGTCCCGCCTGTCCGTCCTTGACGTATTCCAGCTCGATACGCTGTCCCTGCTTCCTCCGGATCACCGCTGCAATGTCATAGAAGCTCTCCACGTGCTCCCCGCCGATCTTCGTTATCCGTGACCCGCGAGGTATCGCAAGCGCCTCTGCCCCCTCCGTTGCTATCGTCGCCGCCACTATCGCATTCTCCGCGTCGAGCGACGGCACGATCCCGAACGTAACCCTGTCCGTATTCGGCGTCTTCTCGCAGTCGACGTTGACCACCAGTTCCCGTTCGCTGCCGTCGGCCTCCTCCCGCAAAACCGTAATCGGCATCTTGCGCCCCTCGTGCGCGATCGTCGCTTCACGCAGTTCCTCGTATGTCGGGTACTCCACGTCGCCTGCCTTGACGATTATGTCACCCTTTTGCAGCTTGTCCTGGACGCTGTCTTCTTCAGCCGGCGTCTCCTTCCTGAAAAGCTCCCGTATCCTGCTCCGCCACACCCTCGGCCTCGCCGCCGGCGGCACGTTCATGACCTGGATCCGCGGCGTCATACCAAGCACATGACAAAGATCAAACTCCGTCTGGAAGTTGTCCCGGTGAACCTTCCAGTAAAGCGGTATCTCAGCATCCACCGTCTCGCCGCTGCCCGGCCGCTCAAACGTTACAACCGCCTCGCGACCAAGCGACCGACCCACAAGCTCCCGCAGTTCCCAGAATCCCTCCAAAGGCTCCCCGTCCACCGCCGTAGCCACGTCCCCCGGATGCACACCATAATCCAGCACGCTTCGATGCGGCTTGAAAAAGTCCAAATTCGGTATCCCCGGCTCGATCGTCAGCGTCTCGGCGCGCTCGATCCCAAGGCTCCGCATCGGCAAGGCCGACATGGCGGACTGTTCCGCAACCAGCGAAATCGGCCTCCGCGTCCCGTCCGGCCTCTCCACCACAAACTTGATAGCCTCGCCCCGCGCCGATAGCGCCGGCGCAAGAGCCACGTTCGTGAAATCGACAAACGTCTCCCCGTTAACCTCCACTATACGATCACCGGGCCGAATACCCGCCTCATAAGCCGGCGATCCCAACTGAACGTCGCCAACCGCCGCCGGATAAAGCTCCATGCCAACCAAAAAGACCGCCATGAATATCAGAAAAGCACTTATCGCATTGAAAATGACGCCCGCCGCAACAACCGCAATCCGCACAAAAACCGGCTTGTTCGCAAATGAACGAGGATCGTCCGTAACCTCCGCCGCCCCCGCGTCCTCCTGCCCCATCATCTTCACGAACCCCCCAAAAGGCACCAGCCCGATCCGATATTCGGTATCAGACGCCTTGCCGTTCCCCTTGCCTATCGTAAACTCCGTCCCATGACGCACTTGCGCGGCATCTGGCGCCGTCTCCTCACCTTCGTCGCCTGTCTTCGCTGGACCCGGCAAAATCCGAACACGAAGCCCCTCCTCAGTCTTCTGCAGCCCCAAAAGCGTTGGCGGAAAACCAATCGAAAACGCCTCAACCTTGATACCCGACAGTTTCGCAACGATGAAATGCCCGAACTCATGGATCATTATCACCGCACCAAAACCCAGCGCCACTAACAGGATATACCAGGACGTTTGCAGATTATTGAATATCAGCACCGCTGCGGCGACAAGAACCACCCACGTCAGCGTCGATTTCATACTGCCCTTGCGCTCCGTTGTCTTCGGCTTGCTTGCCTCAGTCATCAAAATACCTCGCTAAGTCCTTCATGCATAAAGTGTTACACCAAAGCACCCCGCCCCCGCGGCTATCCCGCCGCCTTCCTCACCTCGCGCCGTGCCCACGCGTCAACCTCAAGAAGCTCGTCCAATGAAAGGCTCGAACGGACATTATGTTTATCCAGACACTGCTCTATCAGTTCGACAATCCTTCCGAATTTTATCCTTCCCCGCAGGAATTCCTCCACAGCCGCCTCGTTGGCCGCATTAAAGACTACCGCCGCGGAACCGCCTTGCCCCGCAACCTCGAACCCCAGCGCCAGCGCTCGAAATGTCTCCATGTCCGGTTTCTCGAAAGTCAGCGTACCAAGCTCAGCCAGCCGCAAATGGCTCGATATCCCTTTCATGCGTCGTGGATAAGTCAGGGCGTATTGTATCGGAACCGCCATATCCGGAGTGCCCAACTGCGCCAATACAGATCCATCGACAAATTCCACCATCGAGTGAACTACTGATTCAGGATGCACAAGAACGTCGATTTTATCGACCCCTGTCTCGAACAGCCATACCGCTTCGATAACCTCAAGCGCCTTGTTCATCAAGGTCGCCGAATCAACCGTAATCTTCGGCCCCATACTCCACGTCGGATGCCGTAAAGCCTCTTCAACACTGGCGTTACGTATCTCGTCCGCTGATGCACCCCGGAAAGGTCCGCCGCTGGCCGTCAGAATTATCTTGTAAACCTCCTCGGGCCTGCCCGCCTGCAGTGCCTGAAATATCGCCGAATGCTCGCTGTCAACCGGCAAAATAGTCGCCCCGTTAGCCCGCGCAGTCCGCGTCAGCAGCTCACCCGCGATCACCAGAGGCTCCTTGTTCGCCACCGCCAATCGCTTGCCGCCCCGCGCCGCCGCCAACGCCGCCTCAAGACCCGCCGCCCC
>JAWLHD010000428.1:0-4220 GCA_041690555.1 Anaerohalosphaeraceae bacterium | reverse complement strand
TGCCCTATAGAGAAGAAAGTACACGATTAAATACAAAAGCGCAAGTTGCCTATTTTAACATTTTCCCGCGGCTACAAAATTTCATGCGATACCCCTGCACCGCCCGAACGGCTTGTGAACAAAAAGCCAGATTCCTTAACTGAACAGAATCTGGCTTCGGAGGAGGAGGGTGATGAAAGGCCAAAATAACCTTGTTCCCGGTTTTTGAAAGACCCCGCAATTGCTTCCTCGGAATTTAACCAGCCTGCTGGCAAAACGCAAGTTGCCTCCGCATTTTTCACCTCCGCGTTCCCGCACGACTCCAACTCGCACCGCCGCACACGAGCACCGCACCATGCGCTTCCTGCTCAGATAAACCACCCGTCTTCGGAAAACGCTGGTTAATGGCCGAAAAAAAGCCTGCCGGTCGACCATCGCCCCCCGGCACCAACGGACCGCCGCCCAGTGCTTGACCAGAAGTTTGCCGGATATATGGGCCGCCCTTGTCATCATCTCCCCGCTTAATGCCGGGCGACTTGCTCACATGCCGCTGTTGGCAGCACTGAACGCTTACCGCCGAAGCGAGTGAACCCGTCGGACAAGCCGACACTTGATCCGGGCAGCCCCCATCCGCACGTGCACCATAACCGGAAGCGAACGCAGGTAGTCCAATGCATTATGCAAGGCCAGTGCCGCGTGAATTCTCCGCCACAATCGGCCTATCTCCCTGTCGTCGGGAGCCAGTTCCCTCGCAACCTGAATCACATCGGCGGCCTGCCGAACCCGGCGCTCAAGCAGGCAAAGCATGGCTGCGTCCGCCATCAAATGCGGATTTGTGGCATCGATGCTCATTGCATGCTCGAAAAATTGCAATGCCCCCTCATAGTCCGACTGCACCGCAAGCGTTACGCCCATGTAATAAAAGGCCGCCGCATTCTGCTGATCCTCATCGACAACACCCAGCAAAGTATCCATCGCCGAATCGAAGTCACCTAACTCCATGAACATCACCGCCGTCGAAAGCAGCACGTCCGGATCCTCACAATCGCGCTTCAACTCGTCTATAAGCAGTTTCCTTGCCTCCTCCCGCAACCCGTCGTCAAGAGCCAGTCGGGCAAGACGATATCGCGGCCCCGCCAGTTCGTTGTCTTTCCCCATCGCCCGACGGTAAAAAGCCGCCGCCGCACGCTTCTTGCCTTCCTTCAGAGCAAGGTCGCCAAGGTAAAACAAAGCCGGCGCAAAAGATGGCTCAAGCTCCAGAATCCTGTTGAACTTCTCCCGCGCGGCCTCGAATTCCGAAACCTTGCACAAAAAAATGCCAAAATCCAGTATAACGTCCACATCCCCCGGGTTCTTGCGAAGCTCCGCAAGGAAATACTCCCGCGCGCGCCCCGTATCACCGCTCGCCCAGTAAGCCTGCGCTATTCGGTAGTTGATCTGCGGGTGAGTCGGCTCCAGCATCGCGGTACACTCCCAGCACCAGATCGCACGATCGTACTTGCGACGCGAAAAAAGTGAGTTCCCAATATTATAAAAACAAATCGGACAGTCCGGATTAATCTGCTGCGCCAGATAAAACATCTGCTCCGCCTTTTCGTGCAGATCCATCTCCGTGTAAGTGATTATGCGGTTGCAGTAGCACGGTTCGAAATCCGCCGCGAGCTTCTCGATCTGCTCAAATGTCGCTATCGCAAGGTCATAAAGCCCCGTCCGTGTATAATCCACCGCCAGACTGTTGAGAATCTCAGGGTCCCCTGGTGACAATTCCAAAGCCTTCTCGTAAGCCTTGATTGCCAGGTCATAGTTATCCATCGAGTCCAGCGCAAGACCGGCATTAAAATGCCACGCGCTGTTATTCGGATTGATTTCTATCGCCTCGCGCAGTTGCGTCAGAGCCTGCGAAACGTTGCCGTTTTCGTAGAGTTCGAACGCCCGGTCGGCCATCTGATCGGCCTTGTCCCATGAGCTGTGATCGTCGGAGTCGCAAAACATCTATGGTCCTCTTTGTAGCCATGTTCTCTCAATCCGGCGCCGGGGCGCTACAAAGGATTACCAGGGCAGGATGGTGAACCCGCCGCACGAAACTATCGTCACAAATGAATCGCGGCTTAGACCATTTCAAGCGACGCAACCCCATTTTCCACATACCACCGGATTTTCCTGGCCTTCCTTCACGTAACACCTTAAAATACCTAAAGTTAAGTGGCCCGACCCACGATTAACCAGTCGAAGGCCGCAGTTTTTCTGGAACTCTGCCGGCCAACGTCTTATAATAATGTCGGCGGCGGCGCGGAGCCATCGTCATGTTCGACACTGGAGCCATCCTCATGGTAAAGGAAATAAAAGGCGTTATCTCCGCCGGAAAGGCGAATTACGCTATCGTGGCAAGCCGATTCAACGAGTTCATTACAAGCAAACTCGTAGGCGGCGCAATAGACAACCTGCAGCGCCACGGAGCCGCTGACGAGCAGATCACCCTTGTCTGGGTGCCTGGCTCCATAGAAATCGCGCTCGCCGCAAAAAAACTCGCAGAAAGCGGAAAATACGCGGCAGTGATCTGCCTCGGCGCCGTGATACGTGGACAAACAGGCCATTATGATTATGTTTGCCAGCAGATCTCGCGCGGAGTCGGCCAGATCAATCTCCAAACGGGAATACCGACTATATTCGGAGTGCTCACCTGTGAGACCATCGAGCAGGCCATCGAACGCGCCGGCACCAAACTCGGCAACTCTGGAGCAAACGCCGCTATGGGTGCTATGGAGATGGTGAACCTGCTCGAACAGTTATAACCGCAACGTGTGTTCGTCCGACGCAAGGGCGCGCCGGACCGAGGGTGTGGTATGGATGCGAAAAGGATTGTGCTTCTGGCAACAGCGATCGCGCTGCTGTTTTTTTCTGCCCAGGCTCAGACAAGCACCACCGCCGACTCAAACGCGGAGGAACTATTCCTCTTCTCCTATTTCAAAGGCAATGGCGAAGACGGCCTGCACCTCGCCTGGAGCGCCGACGGTCTGAAATGGACCCCTTTGAAGAATGATACCTCTTTCCTCAAACCCGCCGTCGGCAACGACAAACTGATGCGCGACCCCTGCATCATACGCGGTCCGGACCGCCTGTTCCACATGGTCTGGACGGTAAGCTGGAAAGAACGAGGCATCGGCTACGCCAACTCCAAAGACCTGATCAACTGGTCCCCGCAGAAGTATATCCCCGTCATGGAGCACGAGCCCACCGCCAGAAACTGCTGGGCGCCGGAGCTGTTCTACGACGAGTCCTCAGGCCAATACCTCATCTTCTGGGCGACCACCATCCCCGGCCGTTTTCCCGCCACCGACTCCGCCGGAGACGAAGGCCTCAACCATCGCATGTACTATGTCACCACCAGGGATTTCAAGACCTTCAGCCGGACCGGGCTCCTCTACGATCACGGTTTCAACGTCATCGACGCCACCATCGCCAAAGCCAACGGCCGATACGTCATGTTTCTCAAAGACGAAACCCGACACCCACCCCAAAAAAACATAAGAATCGCCTTTAGCGACCGCCCCCAGGGACCCTGGGGAAAACCCTCCGAGCCCATCACCGGCGATTATTGGGCCGAAGGACCCACCGCAATACGCATTGGCGACGCATGGATCGTCTATTTTGACAAATATACCCGGCGCCGCTACGGTGCGGTGCAATCCGATGACTTAACCGGTTGGCGGGACATCTCCGAGAAGCTCGACTTCCCCGCCGGCTGCAGGCATGGTACTGTATTGCGCGCAGACGCCGAGATTATCGCCGCCCTTCGCGCCCTGAAGTAATTCGTCCGTTTTCTTTGAAATCTCAGAAAGGCTTCCGTGGACAGGAGAAGCAGAGCCCGCGAACTCGCGGTCCAGGCATTGTACCAGCTTGACGTGTTGGGCGACTATTTTCTAACCCAGCTTGACATCTTCCTGCGGGATAATGCCGAAGACGAAGCCATACGCCGACTCGCGCAGGAATGGACGCGAGGCGCATGGCAGAACGTGGCTGTCTGCGACGAGTTGATCCGATCCGCCGCCATTAAATGGGAGCTGTCGCGACTCAGCACCGTCGATCGAAGCATACTCCGACTCGGTGCATACCAGCTTCAGTTCTGCACCGAAATCCCGGGCAAAGTAGTCATAAACGAGGCCATCGAAATCGCTAAAAGATACAGTGGAGAACAGTCGCCCAGGTTCGTAAACGGCGTGCTCGACGCGATACTTAAGAAG
>JAWLHD010000427.1:0-4233 GCA_041690555.1 Anaerohalosphaeraceae bacterium | reverse complement strand
ATCAAGGAAGTGATCCTGCAGGGTTCCAGGGAAGAGGCACAGCGCATGAGCGATGCAATCGCTGAGCTCGGTAATATGATGGTTGGTACCTGGGACCGGGTATTCAGGGAGTCGCTTCGTAAACGACACCGGCATTTCAAGCAGACGGGCACGTTTATCGGCAAGCCGTGGGACGATCCGCAGAAGATTTTAGGGGTCGGCAGCGACGAGGAGTTTCTGTTTATATCGGCGACGATGAAGGTGGAGTCATACCCGGAGTTTACGTGTGGGGTAATATTCCCCCCGAGCGTTTTCGCGAGCGAAGGGTCAATCGGCTCGAAGGCTGAAGAGGTCTTGCCGGGCAGTCAGGAAGAGGCTGATTCGAGCGAGTCGGCGACCGACGGCGCAAACGTCGAAAGTGAAGAGGCGGACGTCGAGGTCGAAGCGGGGGAGGATGAATCCCCGGAGGAGGCTTTGGAGCATCTTGATGTCGCAGAGGCGGCGGATGGTAATGAGGCCGAGGTTTCGGAGGTGGAAGAATCGGCATCAGCTGTGGGCAAGATGCAGGAAGACGAGGGGACCGTTGAAGCTGCCGAAGACGTTGTGGAGCGGGAGGACACAGCGGCTGTTGCCGAGGAGATTACAGTTGGCGGTCAGGGCGCCGGATCAGCGCAGGTGACGGCCGAGTCGCAGTCCTGCGATACGGCGTTGACTCTGACAGCGGGGCAGATTATGCAGCGGGAGCCTGCGTGGCTCGGACCTGAGGATACGGTGCAGGATGCGATCAACACAATGCAGCGGCATGAGACGGGTTACGTGATGATCGGAAGCGGGGGGGTTTTGGAAGGGATAGTGTCGCGTTCGGATGCGGCGGGGGCGGTGAGCCCTTATTTGCGGCCGGTGTTCGCCAAGTGGAAGAGGCCGCAAGATGACGCGACGCTGCAGATAAAGCTTTCGTGGATTATGACGCGGCCGGTGCGGACCATAACGCCGCAGACGCCGCTTGATGTGATCATCGATACGATGCTTCATTTCGGCGGTCGGTGCCTGCCCGTGGTGGATCAGGGGGGTACGGTCGAGGGGATTGTTACGGCCTTCGACATTTTCAGGGTTTTGACAACGAGCCGGGACGTGTCTCAGACTGGCAGGATGCCGCAGGCTGTGCTGCCGGTATAGGCGCGCAACCGTTCTGGGCGGTCCGGGAGAGACGACATGCAAGAGGCAGGGAAATTAGGCGAACTGCTCGAACAGGCGGCGTGCAGCGTCAATATGTTAGGTCCGGGTGATGTTGCGGAAATCGACGGGTTGGACCGTTTGATGAGCGAGATCAGGCAATCTCTCGACGAGATCGGCAGGGGTCCGGAAGAGCTGCTGCAGGAGGCCAAACATGTGTCTGAAGGGGCGCATGATCTCTTGCAGGAGATTCTCAAGCAGGCGGCGGATGATACGACTGGTGCTCTGGAGAGGGTTTCGCAGACGATCTGTTCGCTGCAGCAGCTCTGCAACAAGATCATGGACTCGGACGAGGACTCGGAGCATTCGGCGGAAGCAGCGGCGCCCGAATCGGAGAATTCCGCCGAGAACAGGGGGCAAGAGGGGATGGTCATTCCCGATGACGACGTGGCGCTGGTCATGGACTTCATTGCGGAATCGCAGGAGCATCTTGAGACGGCTGAAGCCGGGCTGCTGGAGCTCGAAAACAAGCCGGACGATCAAGAAACGCTCAATCGCATTTTCCGGGCCTTTCATACTATTAAGGGGACGGCGGGGTTCTTGAACCTCAACGAGATATCTTCGCTGGCGCATTCGGCGGAGAACCTGCTGGATATGGCGCGCAAAGGCGAGCTTGTTATGGCGGGTCAGAACACGGATGCGATTCTCGAGTCTATGGACATGCTGAAGAACATGATCGGGATTCTGCATGAGTGCGCGGAGACCTCACGTCCGGTGCCGGCTCAGGCAAGACTGCCTCGTTTGCTGGCGAGGCTGGAGTCGCTGGCCAAGGAGCAGGAATTGGCCGAGGCCATGCAGAGTTCGGCGGGGGCGGAGAACGATCAGAAGCTGGACGGCGTCCTGGAGGAAGCCGGACGGGCTGCGCCGGAAGCGGCGGGTTCGGTCAAGAGCAGTGCAGTGGAAGACAAGATCAAGGTGAGCACTGCACGGCTTGATGAACTGATAAACATGACGGGGGAGCTGGTGATCGCCCATTCGATGGTTGCCGAGGACGTGATACGGGGCACGCTGTCGCTGGAGTCGTGCTCTCGGAACGTTGCGCACCAGGGGAAGATCGTGCGGGACCTTCAAGAATTGTCGATGTCGATGCGAATGGTTCCGATCAGCGGTGTTTTCCAGAAGATGGCACGGCTGGTCCGTGATCTTTCGCGCAAGGCGGGCAAAAAGGTTGATTTTCGGATGTCGGGAGAGGAAACGGAACTCGACCGGACGATCGTCGACAAGATTGCCGATCCGCTGGTACACATGGTGCGCAACAGTGTGGATCACGGCCTGGAGACGGCCGATGAGCGGCGGAAGGCGGGCAAGGACGCAACGGGGCGCGTGGAACTGCGTGCGTTTCACCAGGCGGGCAGCAGTGTGATCGAGATCGAGGACGACGGGCGTGGGCTGGATAAGAATCGCATTCTGCAGAAGGCCCTGGACAAAGGGCTTGTTGCGGCCGGGCAGACGCCGACGGACGATGAGATATACAAGCTGATTTTTCACGCGGGACTCTCGACGGCGAGCAAGATTACCAGTGTGTCCGGTCGCGGGGTGGGGATGGACGTGGTGAAGAGGAACATCGAGGCGCTGCGCGGGAGGATCGATATCGCGACGACTCTGGGGGCCGGGACTACGTTCAGCATCCGTCTTCCGCTGACATTAGCCATTATCGACGGCCAGATCGTGTCGGTGGACCAGCAGCGGTACATTATACCGACCAACGCCATCGAGCAGAGTCTGCGGCCTGTTGCGGGGCAGGTGTCCAGCGTAATGAATCGCGGCGAAATGGTAACGGTCCGCGGGCAGCTCCTTCCGCTGGTGCGGCTGCACGAGCTTTTCGAGACGGGTTCGCAGCGGCGGGAGCCGACGGATTCGCTGCTGGTAGTGGTGGAGGAAAACGGACGCAAATGCTGCATCATGGTTGATGAGCTGCTGGGGCAGCAGCAGGTTGTGATCAAGAGCCTGGGGCAGGCGCTTGGCGGAGTCAGAGGTGTGTCGGGAGGGGCGATAATGGGCGACGGGCGGGTCAGTCTGATCCTGGACGTTCCGAGCCTGATGGAAATGGCGCAGGGCTGATCATGGAGAAGGGAGCAGTCATGGAAACGCCAGTTCTGGATGAAGTGGAGCTCAGCGAAAAGGAGTTTCGCCTGATCAGCGATCTGGTTTACAAGCACTGCGGGATCAATCTTCACGATGGCAAGAAGGAGCTTGTTCGGGCACGGCTTGCCAAGCGCGTGCGGCTGTGCAATTTCAGATCGTTCGCGGCATACATAGATTTCATGCTGCAGGACTCAAGCGGTCAGGAGTTTTCGAACCTGGTGGATTGCCTGAGCACGAACCTGACGAGCTTTTTTCGCGAGATGCAGCATTTCGAGTTTCTGCGGTCGGTTTTTCTGCCTCAGCTCATGGAGCGCAAGAGGCGCAAGCAGAACTATCGGATTCGGGCATGGAGCGCGGGGTGTTCTTCGGGGGAAGAGCCTTATTCGATAGCGATATCGCTTGTGGAGGCGATTGAAGGTCAGGGTCGGTGGGATATCAAGGTTCTGGCGACGGACATATCGACGGCTATTCTGGAAAAAGCGAAGCGCGGCGTTTATGAGGAGGCGCGTATTGCGCCCTTGTCGGCGATGCAGCGCGCGGCGTTTCTTACGAGTCGCCGGGTCGATGGCGGCAAGGTCTACGAAGTCAACGATCGGCTTCGGAATACGGTGATATTCAGCTATCTGAACCTGATGGCGGACTGGCCGATCCGGGGTCCGGTGGATTTTATATTCTGCCGAAACGTCATGATCTACTTCGACAAGCCGACTCAGCAGAATCTGATCAGCCGGTATTACGGTCTGCTGGATTCGGGAGGCATTCTGTTCACGGGTCATTCAGAGTCGCTTACGGGGATAGATCACTCATTCAAGTACGTTCAGCCGACGATTTACATGAAACCGTAGGATTCTCAATATGCTGAAGACGAAAACCATTGTAAACGTATCCGACGCGAAGGTCAGCGCTGATCCCGCAAGCGTCATCGTGACCTATTCG
>JAWLHD010000426.1:0-4253 GCA_041690555.1 Anaerohalosphaeraceae bacterium | reverse complement strand
ATCCCATACCCTTCTGAAAGATATTCCGGTTCGGCAGGCAGTAATCGTCTATGCCCGACGGCGTAAACGAATCGCCTGCAAAGAATATTTTCTCGCCTCCGTCTTTTTCCACCAGTATGGCATCGTGATAAATCGTCTGACCTGGAAAATCATAAAAGGTCAAATCAAATTCCCGCCATCGCATCTTCTGCCCGTGCCGCATAGTGGTAATGTCCGCGATCGGCCTCTCGGTCATTGCCGGCAGACGAAATGCCCACGGACTCTTGAGAATCTGAACCAATGGTTCGCACGCGTAAACGGGGCACTTGAACTCCCGCAGCAGATCGTTGACAGCATGTGTATGGTCATCATGATAATGCGTAATGAACAAGCCGTCCAGAGACTTGAGCTTCCCGTCGTCGCGCAGCTTCCTGATCTCTCTGATGATCGCATCACTACCGCAATCGACAAGAAAACCACGCCCGTCGGACGACAAGATCAGCCGCGCGTTATGAATTGGAATAATCCACTCCGGCAGCCGTTCATTGATAATCTCCGACCATCTCATCCATTCAACCTTTGCCTCCGAACCGAGCACCCGCCGCGCAAGCGTATCGTAGCCATCCTTGAAGTACCACCGGCCCGCGCTCACCGAAAGATAATTCGCATATACCGCCTGAAGGCGGGCAATCAGTTCCAGGATGGACTGTTGCGGGTCGCGAACCACCGGCCCGCGAATCGGCACGATGATGTCCGGACGAATTTCGGCGATCTTGTGAAGGCTCTGGATCAACTCGCCCATCCGCCCGGCCCATCCGTGATAACCGCCGATTCGCGCCTCTGCAACAGCGTCTTGCAGGCTGCATAAGTCAAACAACTGCCCGTTGCCATACATCAGGTCGCCCACAAACGCGTATTTAACTTCGTCTATAGTGCTCACATAACTGACGGCATGCCGCGCATACCCTGGCGTATCGAGGACCCCGAATTCAAACCCGTAAAGCTCGAACGTGTCGCCCCCCTTCACTGTCAGGCCTATCGGCATTGGCGCAAGCGGGACTTTGGTCGTCTGCTGCGCATAGTCATGATAGCGCTTTCGAACGAGATCTTTCCAGAATAACTCCGGCTTGGTGAAGTCTGCCTCCGCACCGGCGGGCACGATCGCCATTGCGTCGTTCTGCACGAGACCGCGACCCGCCCATACCACATCACGTCGGCTGTGTGTGAAAAGAACCGCCTCCGCTGTATCAATCGTGCCGCCTGGATCGCCGTAGACGACAATCCGCGACGGACCGTCCTCGATAATAACCCCGTTGATAGCCCCGCCGGTCAGCCGAACGCGTGCACTCAGGCGACTATCTTCTTCTGCGTACAGCAGCCCGCAAAAACACCCCAGGAATACCAGCATCCACGGCATTTTTCGACAATCCATCATCATACCACCTCTCCATCAATCCGGATCCACATCCCCATCACAAATCACTGTCGGCGACGGCGACTACTCTGCCTTCAACGCTGTCCATAATAGGCATTTTTGCCGTGTTTGCGCAGATAATGCTTATCCAAAAGCACCTTCGCCACCGCTCTCTGCCCCGGATTCGCAAGCAATGTCCCAATCGCCATGTCGGCAACCTGCTCCAGAACCACTGCACTTTCCACTGCCGCCGCAGCATCCGGACCCCATGTGAAAGGCCCGTGATTGGCCACAAGCACCGCCGGCACCTGCTGCGGGTCAAGACTGCCAAATCGTCGAACGATCACCACTCCGGTGTTTCGCTCATAATCGTCACTTACTTCCGCCTCGGTCATCACATCCGTTACAGGAACCGACCCGTAGTAGTAATCGGCGTGAGTCGTGCCGAAGCACGGAATCTCCCGGCACGCCTGAGCCCACATTGTCGCCTTAGGCGAATGCGTGTGGCACACGCCCCCTATTGCCTCAAATGCACGATACAATTCCAGGTGCGTTGCCGTGTCGGATGACGGTTTCAGGTCGCCTTCGACTATGCGGCCGTCCAGGTCAACCAGTACGATCTTTTCCGGAGTCAAATCCGCGTATGAGACCCCGCTGGGCTTGATCGCTACCACCCCCGCCTGCCGGTCGATGCCGCTTACGTTGCCCCAACTGTAGATGACCAGTCGGTGCATTTCCAGTTCCTTGTTGGCCTTACAGACCGCTTTTCGGAGTTCTTCGTACATCTGTCAGCCGTTCACCCGGTCCTTGATATTGAGAAGTTCTTTCATGACGTTGCCAAGGGCGCCCGAGTTGTCCTTCAAACCGAAGGCATCGTGCATTTGCTTGTACAAACGGTACAATTCAGCATAGGTCTTGCGATTAGCCTCAATTGGCTTGAATGTCGTTGGCTTCACCCCGCACATGGCCTTCTGCGCCTCAGCAAAGGTGTCATGCCCGCCTGCCGCCTTGCCGGCGACCACTGCCCCGGCGATTGCCGATCCAAGGGCACAGGCCTGCCCGGACCTGGCTATCTTCATTTCGCGACCCGTAACGTCGGCGTAAATCTGCATTAGCATCGCGTTTTTCTCGCTGATTCCGCCGCAATTGACCACTTCCTCGATCGATACGCCGTATTCTTCAAAGCGATTGATAATGGTCAGAGCCCCGAACGCCGTCGCCTCCACCAATGCACGGTAGATCTCCTCGGGACTGGTGTGCAGCGTCTGCCCGACGAGCAGGCCGGTGAGCCGCTGATCGACTAAAACCGTGCGGTTTCCGTTGTTCCAGTCCAAAGCCAGCAGTCCGGACTGGCCGGGGCGGAGTTTTGCGGCTTTTTCGGTCAGCGATTCGTGGGAGCCGGCTTCTTTGCCGCCGGGCTGGATGTAGTTTACGAACCAGTTGAAGATGTCCCCAACCGCTGACTGGCCTGCCTCCAGGCCGAAGAAGCCGGGCAAAATGGAGCCTTCCACGATGCCGCAGATGCCCGGGATGTCGGGCAACGTGGATGCCGCGGGCGATACAACCATGTCGCAAGTGCTTGTGCCGATTATCTTTACGAGCACCCCCTCGCGGATGCCGGAACCGACTGCTCCCAGGTGGGCGTCGAACGCCCCCATCGCCACGGGGATGCCGGCGGGCAGGCCGAGTTTGTCCGCCCATTCTTTGGTAAGTTTGCCCGCCGGGGTGTCCACGGAGAAGGTCTGGTCGCCTAATGTTTGACGCAGTCGGGCGAGCCTTGGGTCGAGCTTGGTGAGGAACTCGGCGTCCGGAAAACCGCCCCAGGCGTCGTTAAAAAGGGCTTTATGGCCTGCTGCACAGCGGCAGCGTTTTAGTTTTTGGGGGTGGTCGGCGCCTGTGAGGACGGCTGGGAGCCAGTCGCTGTGTTCTACCCAGGTGTGGGCGGCATCGAAGACGGTTGGGTCGGCTCGGAGGCAGTGGAGGATTTTGCTGAAGAACCATTCGGAGGAGTATGTTCCGCCGCATTTTGCGAGGTAGTGGGGGCGCGTAAGTTCAGCAAGGGCAGTGATTTCGGCGGCTTCGGCGTGTGCGGTGTGGTCTTTCCAGAGCCATGCATTGGCGTTTGGATTTTTTTTGAATTCGGGTGAAAAAGCGAGGGGGATGCCGTTTTTGTCGACAGGAATGGGGGTAGAGCCTGTGGTGTCGACTCCTATGCCGATGATGTTTTCGGGGGTGAAACCCTTGATTTTTTGGGCTTCAGTGAGGGTTTTTTGGATAGTGGCCTGGAGTCCTTTGAGGTAGTCGGCGGGGTTTTGTCGTGCGAGGTTGTGGTCGGCGGCGTCGAGGATAATTCCGGCATCGCCGGTTTCGTAGTTAAAAACGGCGGTGGAAACCTCGTGTCCGGTGGCGGTATCGACGATTAAACAGCGTACAGAGTTGGTGCCGTAGTCCAAACCGATCGTATAAGGCATGGTTTCGTTACTCCCAGTTCATTTTTTGTGTTTTAAGCACGGGCAGTTTGCGTTTTTTTGGTCTTAACGGGGCGTTTCTTGTCTGCGAGCGCTCCGTTTTTTCACTTTTTTTCGCAGAAATTGCGCAATATTTGCATTCATGCGCGTTTTTCAATCCTTGTCAATACCGAAGTAGTCGAGCCAATGGTCAGTTTCCATATCGGTAATGCCCTGTCTTTTAGCGCCAGGTTCGCTTGCGGGTTTGCGGCGGTTTTCGAGCTGTGACACCAGTTGTATCCAGAAGACGTCGGACCTGACGGCATTGGCTTTGCGTCGGCCGGCGGCGGCGCGGATGGCTCGGTCTGTGCTGACCACCATGAGACTGCGCGGGGCGGTATTGTCGTGTATTT
>JAWLHD010000425.1:0-4254 GCA_041690555.1 Anaerohalosphaeraceae bacterium | reverse complement strand
AGTCGCCTGTCCGTGAAAACGTCACCTCAGTTGTAAGCTTGTTTTTCGTCCCGATTATGACCGAATCGTCGGATGCGTACCATACGGCGTACGCGCCCACATACTCCGCCTCTTGCAGGTCGTCTAAATCCGCGTACCAGTCAGCGCCTGCATTCTCGCTGACCTCACCTGCCAGTGTCGCCTTGTTGTCCGACAATGTCAGCCCGACATCTCCCCCAGCAACACGCACTTGAAAAACGGAACTGTCAAAAACATGGCCGCCGTCAAACGGCTTCACGGCTATCGTCACGGTGTCTGCGGCGATTACATTACCGCTGATGTCCTTTGCCAGCAGTATCAGCGGATAAATCCCCTCAGGCCCGTTCTCGCCGATGTCCTTGAATGTCGCCAGTGTGGACGGATCTCGCGGATTGGTGAAAACCACGTTTCCCGTGGAGCCCGTATATACCCATTCGGTTTCGAAGACCTCTTCTCCCTGCACCACGCCCTCGAGCCGAGTGCTGCGCGCAGGTAATACAATCTCTTTGTCGGCGCCGGCGTAGATCTGAACGCCTTTGACGGTCACCTGCAGTATATCGCACGCCAGCACCGAGCCGAGGGCGCTCCGCACGCTAACGCCAAGAGTGTAGACGCCCGGCTTTGCATAGACCCCTGATTGCTCATTGACGAATCTCGCGATTGATCCATAGTTGTGGCGGTTTTCCAGCGTCACGTTGCTCACGTCCGGACCGTCGACGACATGCCAGCCGATATTGTACACTGCGGGCAGGCTGCCCGTGACCGCCGCACTCAGGAAGGCCTCGCCCGTTCGCCCTATTACCTGATCAGGCCCGGCATCGATCGCAATATCAGGATCGTTCACGACTATCACCGTCGAATCCCGGCCGACAACCTGGTCATCCTTCCTGATGGTGAGCCATAACTTGTACGCCCCCGGCCCACTGAACGACACCACCGCGTTGAGCGCGGCGTCGTCCTCGAAGACCACGCCCTCAGTCGAGAAAAAGCCGCCCTGCATGTCCTGATGCCATTCGGCCGTATGATCAATATCGGGAAGACTGCTTCCCCAGCCATCGCCGCTCCAAACCTGTGCGTTGTCCAGGATGAGATCGGCCGGACTGCCGGCCCACACCTGATCATCATAGGCACCCGCTTTGACTCCAAGCGCCGCTTCAATCGTCACCGTATCCCGGCCGACGGTCTGTTGCGCCTCGGTAAGCCCTCTCAACTCAAGAACGTATGTGCCGTATTTGTCCAACGCAATGTATGGGGTGATCGAAGTCTCATCGAACCCATCGCCAGCTCCGAAAGTCACTGAAGAGCCTGCCGGCCGATCCACAACCGACCACACGACCGACATCCGCTGTCCGTTCAAATACGCAGCCGCGTCGTCGATCTGCACGAAATAGCTCGCACTGCCTTCGTCACGAACGGCGGTCCGGTCACGACCTGCATATACCGCGGCATTCACGTACTCATCGGCGCCTATATCACGAGCCCCAACCGAACGCGGCTCACCGTCAATGTCGACCTCAGGATGCGCCAGCATCTGAATCTGCATCCAGTCCAACGCGCTGCCGAAAATGCGAAGTTCATCAATAAGACCCGTGTAACATTCGCCGATTGACGCCGCCGTGCTGACCGTGTTCATTATGGAACTGCCCTCGGCGGTCGCCGAGCTCAGCAGCCCATTAATGTACAACTGCACGTCGCCGATGCCGGCTGCACCGGCCGGCGCCACCACGGCTATATGTGTCCAGCGATCCCCCACGATACTGACATTACTGCGAACATAAGTCGTCTCATCGATCCTCACGACGAGGCGCCGCGCAGAATCGTGCTCCTGAATGCAAACCCGCCACGCCTCTCCAGCGCCCGTCCCGCCCCACGATACGATATCGCCTTCCATGTCGCTCGTTCGTATCCACGCCGAAACCGTCCGCGCACTGCCGCCGCCGACACCCAGGCAGTAGCCCGCATCAAGGCAATCGCCATTGTCCTCGTCAAACTCCGCCGCACCATTCGGAGACCGGTCAAACCCCTCCGCGTAACCGGTAATCTCACCGGTCGCGCCCTGAGGCGGATCCGTATGCAGCGCATCACCCAATCCGCCGTCAAAACGCAAATGAAGCAAAGCACCAAGCCCTTCGCCAAGACCCGGATCAACTCCTTGATCAACGCAAGGCGAATCCCCCAGCAGATGCAGATCATACGTAAAGTCAGTCGAACTGCCCCAGTTGCGAATGGAAGCGAGAGTGCTGGCATTCTCTGCAAGCGCACTTCCAGCCTGCAGCACTATCCTGTTCGTACTCTGGTCGATACTATCGATAAATCGGGCAACGCCATCGCCCCCAATCTCCAGCACATCAGAAACAGTATACTTGCTGATGTCAGCCACAGAAAACTCTGTCGCAGAAAAAACCTGATAAGGATCATCGACAAACCTGGCGGCATTCACCAAATGCGGACTGTCCCCCCCGCACCAATTGCTCGCGCCAAGATCCCACGAGCCAGGGTCTGTGTCCTTGTGATTCCCCCAGATAATACAGTTATCGATTTGTGGCGCATCGCCGCTGCCCTTGCGAATACCGACTTCATTACCTACTATGGTGTTACCTGTAATCCTCGTTCCAGCAGTAGCATTATTCAGGTGGATTCCGCTAATATTGTAACATTGGCCCATTTGTGCATGGTTGAGATTCGCATAAATGAAGTTATTGGCAATAAGAACATCACCTGCACTGTCGCAATAGAGGCCGTCTAAAAAGCCTCCGTCGTTATTACCAATAACGCAGTTTCTGATCACAACGTTAGCCCCTGAAGAACACTTGATGCCGCTGGCGCCTTTTGTGACGGTCAGGCCGAAAATCGTTGCGTCCCTGGAAATCGCAATAACTGGAGCCGTGCCGCTTTGGCCCTCTATAACCGTCTGCTTCACAACATCCCAGTCCAACGGATCCGACCCACGAAGAATCACCGACTTGCCGCTCAGGTCAACATTCTCACGATAAATACCAGGAAAAACAATCAACTCATCCCCATCCGCCGCCCCATCAACTGCTAACCCTATTCTGTTGTACCAACCATTGGGCGTGCCAAGCCTGGGATTGTGAACACATTTGAAAAGTAAAGGAGTGGCATATACAATCTTACTACTGAAACCTAAACCCAACCCCGGCTCCCCTGCCATACTCGTGCCGCCCCACACCCATACACACCCGCGAGAGTCAATTGCCATGGAATGCCAGAAGCCAGCATCTACATGAACAATATCGGCCAGACGCTTTCCCGATTCAGTCGTTACCGCAACCGGAGTCGCTGACTTCATTTTATTTGCAGGAGAGCCTATCCCAAGAGCCCCAAATTCATTGCCGCCCCAGGCCCACACAAATCCATTATTGTCCAGTGCCAGAACATGACATGCACCCGCCGAGATGCTGACGATGTTCTCAAGGTACTCCGTATCGGGATGGCCATCCCCATCAAGATCAGGGCCGCTGACTTTGCCGGGTATGCCTCTTGGGCATGAGTAGGTTCCAGAACCCAACTCGCCATACCAATCATCTCCCCAACTCCAGACATGGCCAGTCTCATCTACTGCATAACTACTGCCGCATGTATGTGGTTTTATCGTAGCAGTTGTCCCGGAAGTTACGGCAATATCAACAATTCGGGCCAGCCCCGGTACTCTCCAAGCGTAAGCTGCTGGACTTGCGGCAGTCTCGCCGACCTGACCTTTGTCATTTCGACCCCAGCACCATACACGCCCTTCTTTGTCCCGTGCAATGGAGTGCATTACCCCGGCATCAACATCAATGATCCCGCCAAGATGATTGCTGCCAGGATCAGTCAATACGCGTGATGGATAAAACATTTCCTGCACACTTGAGCCTACTCCCAACTGGCAAGACGGAAAAGACTCGTACTCGTTGGCGCCCCAAGCCCACGCATTGCCATCTTTGTCGCAGGCCAATGAATATTCTCCGCTGCGCCCCGCGGCGACTTTCACTATGTCCTGCAAGTGTCCGATCCCCCCCTCTCCTGCCACCTGAATGGGGCTGACATATCTGCGGGCACAATCCCCATCATTACCAACGCCCACTTGTCCCCGCTCATTTCCGCCCCATGCCCAAACGCAACCAGAAGCATCAATGGCAAGCGAATGGGCAAAACCTGCATCAATAAACGTGATGTCTGTTAGAAAAGCCGATGGACCGCACAGGATCGCTATCTCACTTGGACTCAATTCCTTCT
>JAWLHD010000424.1:0-4254 GCA_041690555.1 Anaerohalosphaeraceae bacterium | reverse complement strand
GGCACTCGTCCGCCCACCGAGACTTGGTGGGATATTGAAACCAACGCAGGGGGGTGAGTCTGGTCTGTTGAACGTGAGGACCGAAAAACAATCATTCATTTTTGAGGGGATCAGACAATGAGGCGAATACGATCAGTTGCAGTATTGCTGTGTGCGGCAGTCCTGTACGGTGCGGCGCGGAGTGAAAACATCGATCCGAAGGGCGTCGGCGCCCGTTATGCCTGGGGAGAGAATGTCGGATGGCTCAATTTCAAACCGGCCCCATCAGGCGCGCATGTTTCCGGCGATAAGGTGACGGGGTTTGTGTGGGGCGAAAACATCGGCTGGATCTCGCTGTCATGCGAAAACACAGCCAGTTGCGACAGGGTGGCTTTCGGTGTGCTCAACGACGGCCAAGGCAACCTGTCGGGGTTTGCCTGGGGTGAGAATGTCGGCTGGATCAATTTCAACCCGCGCGTGCCGGGCGACGCGACGCGTTACGGGGTGCGAATCGACGGCCAGGGGCGATTCGACGGCTGGGCGTGGGGAGAAAACATCGGCTGGATACGCTTTGATGCCGCACAGGCGTACAACGCACAGGCTTGCGTCGTTACTGTGGAGGACCTGGCAAATCTTGCGGCTGAGTGGCTGTCACTGGGAACGTCGCCGGCCAATTTGAATCTGGACCGCAGCGTGGACATGGCGGATTTCAGTGTGTTTGCGGGGTATTGGCTGGATTACTGTCCGGATGGGTGGCGCTTAAAGTAGAACAGTCTTACGTGCAGAAGTCTTTGTTGGCGAAAGACAATACAGAGAGAGGAGATTTCATAATGCTTAGGTCGAAGATGCTGACAATCGCCCTGTTAGTCGTCGTCATCGGAGTGTGTGCCTATTTGGCGGGCGGCGGTTCACTGGAGCCAACGGCTGGTCCCGGATCGACCATGCGTACGTTGGACGAATTGTACGAAATCAGTGCCGCAATCTCACAGCCCAAACGCTACGTCACCCGTGCCAGCGGTGTGCTTGCCAAGGCATTCATCAAGTTTGGGGATTTGGCGGGCGAATCAGCGGACGTTTACCACCGGGGCTGGTGCGACATGATCTCATTTCATCAGGGTCACTCCGGCCGGGTTACCCTCGCAGGAAGCAGGAGAGAGGTAAGCAATCTGCAGTTTGACGAAATCAGTGTCATCAAGTCCGTGGATAAGACCAGTCCCGATCTTGCGGAGGCGGTTTGTCAAAGCACGGTATACCCGGTGGTCCGTATCGAGCTGCAGCGCCTTGTTCATGGCTCCTACAGAACGTACCTTACCTATGAACTCAGAGACGTGCTCGTCAGCAGTTACAACATTGTGCCGACCGGAGACGTCGAGGCCAGGCCCATCGAGGAGGTCACGCTTAATTTCGAGCGGATCACGGTCACTTACACTGAGTATGAGTCGACCGGGCAGGTGAAAGACGTCTTCGAGTATTCGTGGACAGTGGGCGATTGAGCTGTTATGTTTGACGGCGCAGCAGTCCCGGCCCTGCCGGGAGCAGGCGCGTCCATGCGCTATTTGGGGGTTGGCGGGCAAGGTTTGGCCTTGCCCTGCAAGATTAGGCAGTTTCATTTCAGAACAGAAAGGAGTGGCGCTATGGTAAGTCAGAGAATGTTGACTGGTATTGTATTGGTGTTCGTCTTGGTGTTGTGCGGGTACTTCGCCGGCGGCGGTTCGCTGGAGCCTTCGGCAGGCCCGGCCTCCACCATGCACACTCTCGATGAACTCTATGAGATCAGTGCCGCAATCGCACAGCCAAAACGGTATGTGACCCGCGCCTCTGGCCAGGTGCCGCAGGCGTTTGTGCGGTTTGAAGGCGTCACGGGGGAGTCGCGGGATGTCGATCATGTCGGCTGGTCGGAGATCGTGACCTTTCACCAGGGGCAGAAGATGCCGATCGAAGGCATGGGAGCAACCCGGCAGCCTCTGCCGACGCAGATGGACGATGTGAGTGTGGTCAAGATCCTGGACAAGGCCAGCCCGAAACTCGCTGAGGCGGTCTGCACGGGCAGGAACTTCGCCAAGGTGGATATCGACGTAACAAAGATGACCGAATCTGGACGCACCAGCTACCTGCGGTATGAGTTGAGGAACGTGCTGGTCAGCAGCTACAACATTGTCGGCTCGGATGCTGACGCGGCCTCCCGGCCCGTGGAGGAAGTCTCGCTCAATTTCGAACAGATCACGATGATCTACACCGAGTTGAATGCGATGGGACAGCCTCTGGGAGACGTGGAATACACGTGGATCGTGAACCAGCCACGGTAGTGCGTGTTAGTCGGCGCGCGCCGCGGTAGCTTCGATCTCGAAGAGCAGGTCGTCTCGGCAGACATCTGCGATCATGGTAATCTTCGGCCAGGACAGATCTGCAAACTCATTACGGAAGATATGTTCCACTTCGCTGGTCTTGCAGTAGATCAGCGAATGAACGACGTCCTCGTCGGTGCAGTCCATCTGGCGGAGAACGGCCCGGACGTTTTCAATAGTGTCGGCAATCTGCGCGCGGGCGTTACCGACGTTCGTCGTCTTCCCCTCCGCATCGATGGATGCTGTGCCTGACACGAAGATCGTGCTTCCCGCCGGGGAGACAGCCCTCGCGCCGCGAGAAAACGCCGAACCGTAGCGGAATGCTGAATCCTGGTTGCCGCCGGCATCAAGATAGCTTAGGGCGTTCCTGGGTTCGATAACGGCGGTGAGGTCCATTGCGCACACCGCGCCGTTGTTCGGTCCGATCCCTATACCCGTCGACGCCGGCATCTTCACACCTTGCTGACCCAAAAGGCCTCGCTCCGTGAAAAAGCTATTGCGAACGCCGTTGAAGTCATCGTACCACTTGAGAATGTCGCCCAGCCACATCCATGTGCGAGGGACGGCGAAGAGATCCACTCCCGCCTCTTTGAGAAGGGCTTCGGACTTCTCAAGCATTCTTCTTGCCTGGAGCGGTGGATCGCCCGCCTCCGGTGCGCGGATCCCGGACAGCGTCAGGTACGCTCTGCCGTTTGCACGTGCAATTCTACCGTACGCTTTGCCGTCCAGGCGGATGACGTCTACTTTCTCGACACCGCACACCGCGTGAATCTGGACGCCGGCGACAGGACCACTTGCTCCTTCGGAGACGACCAGCCATGCGGGTTCGACATTGTCGTCGATGCCGGCGTAGTACCGGGCGCGAACGCCCGCTGTTTCGCCGAGGGCTTCACGAGTACCGAAGATGCGTTCATGCAGGATTTGTGCATGCGCCTTCGTCAGGATGTCGCGGACCGCGCGGAATATCTCCTGGGCCTGATAGCGAGCCTCGGTTTGCGGCCGAGCCGAAACCGAGATAAATAGTTCGGCAAGGTTATTACCACTAATGGTACGCGTTTCGATCTGCATAGCCATCCAACTCAAATTGTCCCAGGCGGCTTGACCGTAGACACCCACCCCGGATTCGGCTTCGCCTGTACCGAATCCTGCCCTCCTTATCTGTTTTACCATTTCATTATAGCATATCGGGCATAGTCCTGCAACCACGCAGGGGTTCAATTACTATCCATAAGAACGCCGCAAGAACAACTTTTCTTGCCTGAAAAAGGCTATTCTTGTGGACATGCATAATAATGGATCGCCGGAGGGCAGTTAGCGAGGCGCAAAAAACAGGGCCGGGTGCGGGGAAGCGCCCAGCCCTTGTATTCTGCGTTGCCGCAGTTCTTTTTATTAGAAGGCGTACCTGAGGCTGAGACTTGTCCAGTATTCGTCTGAGCTGTTGACCGAGTCATCCCAAGAGGACTGGTAATTGAATCCCGGCACGAAAGTCAAGCCGTTGCCAAGGTCAAACTCGGTGGAGACGCTGAAAACCGCATGGGACCAGTCGTGGTCGGCGTTGGGGTTCGGACCTACGCTGGCATTATAGACAGTGTGCACGCCCAGGCTGACGACCTGCTGCGGCTGGTTGCCCCAGATGGTCGGGAAGCAGATGTCCTTGTTCAGACCGAAAACATGTGCCCAGCCGGCGTTTCCGCTGTTGGCTCCTCCCGATTTCGAAGGCCAGTAGGCAAACATCCCGTATGATGGGACAACGCCCCAGGGAAGCAGGTTCGGCCACTGGAACATACCGAAGATCTCCTGTGCGGCGGAATCAACTCTGGGCATATCCGGGTAGCTGAAGTACGTCCAGCCGACCTTGTAGTAGGTGGCGTAGATTTCGTCCGTGAAGAGTGCGCCCTGGTAATAGAGCGTGTAAGTGAGCCATTCGTCG
>JAWLHD010000423.1:0-4261 GCA_041690555.1 Anaerohalosphaeraceae bacterium | reverse complement strand
GCCGCCGCGCCATGCTTTGACAGGTGAAAAATCCGCGGCGCCAAGACGGGGCAGGAAAGCGGTCAGCGCGTCTATTTCTTCTTTCGTGGGCATCTGAGAACCCCGAATGGCAGTTTTGCCCAGCCTAGCGTATTTCCGAATCTTCCGGCACCCGCAGCCCAGTGCGGCCCTGCCAGGAAGCGGCCGTCCACCGCTGGCGACTTGCGTTATCCGCGCCGAACAAGGCAGAATTGACCCGGCAGTCCGCGTGTGGCGCGTCAGGCCTGGGAGGAATCCAAAATGAGCATTATCGCTAAAATTCCGGAAATGACGGATGATCAGCTCAAGATCATGCGGAAAAACGCGAAAGCAAAGCTCGACGACCCCAAGACCCACGACTACGCATCCGAAGTCCTGGACGCGATCGACCGGCAACTGGAACTTCGCCACATTCCCGGCATGATCGCCACCTTCAAGGAGCAATACCCCGGCGGCTTTTACGGCGAGCAGCAGGCCCGGGAAGAACGTGACTACAAGCTTCAGGCCTCGACCGAATTCCAGGGCCTGTTGGGTCGGGACGAGTTCCGCAAGCTGCTGGCCGCAGAGTCGTATTCCGAGCTCGAGGACCGGGTCGCACACCTGGTGCAAATGACCAACTTCATCCAGGGCAGTTTCGAGAAGCCAATGCTGCTGGACACGATAAAAGCGAACTTGGCCTCCTACATGAACGCCTTGTTCGATTTCGTCTGGGGCGCCGATGAGCTCGAGCAGCGTTTCGACAGGTTTGTCGAGTTTTCCGAGGAACTGAAGCTCGCCAAATGGACTTACGTGACCTATTTCCTGTTCCTGTCCGACCCGGAAAAGCACATGTTCGTCAAGCCGGAAATGCTCAAGCGTTCGCTGCAGATTTCGCAGTACCCCGTGGAATACGAGTCCACGCCGTCATATGACCAGTACCGCCAGATTGTCGAATTCAGCGAGTGGCTCAAGGCCCGGATCGCCGAGCTCGAGCCTCGCGACATGATCGACGTACACTCGTTCATGTGGCACATGGCGCCGACGGGCAAGTGGAGCAATTGAGATCTTGGGCGGGTAAAAAACAGTGTGGATGGGGCAGCCATGATTGATCAAGACACGATTTTTCTTCTGAGTTCGGAAGGGCGGCTGGACGAGATTCCATACCGGCCCTACCAGACGGAGCACTTGCTGCAGGAATTGATCGATCAGCATCCAGAGCTGCTGGTAGGCGAGCAGATCGATCCGGACAATCCACCGCGCTGGCTCATGGTCCAGCGAGAGGCCGGGATTCCGGATTCAGACGGCGGTTACGATCGCTGGTCGATCGATCATGTCCTGCTCGACCAGCACGGTCGACCAACGCTTGTCGAGGTCAAGCGCAGCACCGACACCCGCATCCGGCGCGAAGTTGTTGGCCAGATGCTGGACTACGCCGCCAACGCACTTAAATACTGGCCAAAGGACCGAATCCGGGAGCTTGCCTCCGATCAGTGCGGCGGGGTTGAAGAGCTCAGAATCGAAATTTGTCGACTTCTTCGGGACGAGGAAGCGGACGTCGAGGAATTCTGGCAGGCCGTGGATCGCAATCTGCGTGAAGAGGAAATGCGGCTTCTGTTCGTGGCCGATCAAATTCCGACGGAGCTTCGTCGCATTATCGAATTCCTGAACGAACATATGCCCCGGGTAGAAGTGCTGGGGGTCGAAATCCGGCAATACGAGAGGGACGGGACTCGAGTTCTGGTGCCTCGTGTTGTCGGGCAGACCGAGTCTGCAAGGCAGTCTAAATCATCAGGGCGCCGGAAACCCAAGATTGATCGGGCTAGCTTTCTAGAGGCTTGTAGCGGCGGCTTAGGCGAATTTTTTGAATCGCTATTGACTGAGCTTGAGGTCCGGGGCATCCAGGTCAATTGGGGTACGACGGGTTTCAGCGCTCGGTGGCGATGCTCGACAGGCTCGAGAGTGACGCTAGGTTACGGTGTCGTTGCCGAATACTACGGGGCCAAGCAACCAGAACCGGTCTTTGAAGTATTTCTTGGTCAGATCCCGAAGCAAGAAGACGCGAATTGGTTGCGTGAACAACTGCAGCGGAGCGGATATTATCTGCCGCATGGAGAGAACGAATTCCATCTTCAATTGGAAGCAGCTCCCAGTACGGATGCCAGCCAAATTCTTGCGCCGATGTTCCAGCTTGGTGAATGTCTTGAGGCCTCAGGCTAATCGCTTTTTTGAATTCCGCCGGGCCATCTTCTCATCGTGCGGTCACCGTAGGCCTCCATAACAACATGCGTTATAGATAATTTCGATCAGCCTGCCCTAATTAAAGCTGAAGAATCGCACTAGTCGGGTGGCTCAGCAGCGGATCCTCCTGAAAAGTCTATGGCTGCTCGAAAAATTTACAAACTGTTGTAGTAGCTTCGGATCATTTGGGCCATAATTTTTCTTCTTGATTCGAGAAATTGAGGATAATTTGCCGCGGTGACTTCACTCAGAAAATCTGGCATCGCGTTTTCGGCCAGGTTCGCTTCCAGATCGGTCTGATCGGTAATTTCACCGAGCCGGAGCTCCCCGGAGAAAATCTGGTCAGCGACCCAGCCCATGTACTCCTTTGGCGGGTGATCCTTGATAGCTATGTTGATCGGCGTCTCAGTCAAAGCGAAATTCGCAACCTGATTGTAGTCGCCCTGTTTAGGAAAGCCGTTTCTGATGAGGTGGTTCTTGGGTACGATGTGATGAAGGTCGCCATGACCCTCGATCATGTGTGGTACGCCAATAGATTTGGATAGAAAGCCGCGTCCGCCACCGTGAACGCGGGCTGCGAGGTAAGTCTGAAACGCTGGGCTTCGTTTGCTAGGCGTGTTCAACTCCTGCGGCAGAGCTACCTTCCAAAAACCATCCCCGAGCTCTGAATCCTCGAGGAGGCGTAGGTACTCTTCAGCCCCATGTTCGTTGATGCGCCTCAGATCGGTCTCCCATATCGATTCGAAACTTCCGACCGCGCGGCCGGTGAGAAGAGTCATCACGAACCAGCGCTTGATGATTCTGGCCCGCTGCCCTTCCGTCAGATCTCCGTTCTGGCGCAATCGCAGATACAGCGCATAGGCGAAGTTTAATGCGTTCTTCGATCCAATCATACTGGCATCGATAAAGCCAGCAGACTTGATCATCATGACGAAGCGTTCAAGATGTGTTTTGGAGACAATCTGATCAAGTGCGCCTCCGAATCGATTATAGGCGTCCGGAATGCGCGATTCGTCGATTTTTCGTGTCTCTGGGTCAAGCCCCGAGAGCTCGCTGACGATTGCGCCTGCCTTCCCACGGCTGAATCCCACAAGCCCTGCGACACGTATAACATCGGTATACTGTGGTTGAAAGAGCTCGTCCGATTGGTTCTTGAGCCACTGGATTTTTTTGATATGTTCAGTCGCCGAGAATTCGTCATCATTTTCACGGATATCTTCGAAAGCGTGACCTGCTACCGCCAAATGGCAAAAGTAATCGATCAGCTTGCGTAGATTTCTGCCTTCGTCTCCATAGGTGGCGATCTTGCTCATTACGAAGTCGGCGCTTGAGAGGGGGACCCCCTTTGCATTGATGCGAACGAATATCTCCGCAACGGTTTCAACATCAAGGTCATCGGCAAGTGAAATAACGCCAACCTGGGCATGTTCGACTGCTGCAAGTCGAGTGACCGATGCCTCTACTTTTTCCTCATCCGACTCCGGATTATTCTTGAAATAATTCCGCAGGAAGGTCAACTGGCTTGTTCCTGAATAGAATTCGCTAACGTCGTGTATCCATTGCTTGCTCTTGCGGATAGCCGGAGTACTCGTGGCAAACTCCTCAGTGATTGGATTGAAGGCAATCACAATGCGTTTCTTCTGGTATCGCTTCCCAACCACGGACTGGCCGGCGATAGCTGCGCGCAACGCTGTCACCCGTTGCTGTCCGTCAATTAGAATCTGCTGATGAGTCGCGACGTCGCCGCCCTTCAGTTTCGCGCCCACTGACTGCCAGTTGATTAAGTAGCCAACCGGATAGCCGTTGTATAAGGAATCCATAAGATCACGAACCTGCCAGGACTTCCAGACGAAAGGACGCTGAAGCTCCGGGATCGCGATTTTGTCGCTGCGCACATCAGCGAGCACCTGACTGACTGCGGTCTGCTTTACCTCGTACTTCGCCATTGAGAAACTCCCCTCTGTCGCTTCTATTTTGTCTTTAGTTCAGCCAGCATATCGCAGAACTCACCTACGGCGGTGACGGC
>JAWLHD010000422.1:0-4262 GCA_041690555.1 Anaerohalosphaeraceae bacterium | reverse complement strand
GGCGGACGGTGGCCAGGCTGGGCTGACGGCAAGGGCGCCAGCCTCGAACGAATTGATCCGCGCGCTTGGGGTAACACGCCTGACGCCTGGGCTGACAGTGATGAATTCGCAAAGTCGTCATGGCAGCCTTTTTCCTTCAGCATTAGCGCCGGGGATCCTCAGTACACGCACGACACCGTAAACATTTTCGACATGATGCTTCTCAATGCCGGCGAAGTGCTGCTGGACGACATTCAAGTTACAATTAATGGGAGCCCTGTTCTGAGCAACGGAGGCTTTGAATCAGGATCAAGCTCCTGGCGATTTCTGGGCAACCACGTTCGGTCCTACATAACGTCATCTGGTCATGGTTCGGGTTCGCCAAGCGCGCTTCATCTGATTGCCACGGGCCACGGAGACCCTGGCGCCAACCGCATCAACCAGTCCATATCACCAGTGACCGCCGGTGCGGTAACTCTTAATGGACGTGCTCGCTGGCTCAAGGGCAGCCGCTATCTTCTTATGCGCGTGGCCCGCGAGACGGCGCCGGTCCAGCCGCCGCGTCCGGCGCACGCGTTCGAACTGCCCGTGCCGCTCAACATCGGTACGCCCGGCAGGCAGAACACCGCCTACTCGCCGAATCGCGGGCCCGAGATCAGGAGTGTGCGACATGATCCCGTACTGCCATCGGCCAGCGAGCCGATTGTGGTGACCGCGCAGGTAACAGACGTCGACGGCGTGGATTCGGTAACGCTTTACTATCGTTCCGAGGGCCAAAGCACCTTCACCGCCGCTGCCATGTTAGACGACGGCCAAGGCAGTGATGCGGCGGCCCACGACGGCATATACACCGGGGTAATACCAGGCGCAAACGCCGGAACAATGCGGGCGTTCTACGTTGTTGCCTCCGATGCGACGGAATCAACGCGTTTTCCGACGCTCCTTCAGCCTACAGCCAACGTGCCGGAGCGAACGTGTCTGGTTCGGGTGGGGGATTCACCTGTTACAAGCCAGTTCCCCACTTACCGTGTGTGGATGTCCAACGCCGTTATTAGCGCTTTTACGTCTCGCCCGAACCTCTCCAACGAACTTATGGACTGTACCTTTGTGTATGGCGACACAGATGTCTTTTACAATTGCGGAATCCGTTTCAGGGGCAGTCCGTTTATACGCTCGGGCTCCGGCCGCGATCCGAGGGGACGGTATGCATGGCGCATCAAGTTTCCGGCCGACCAGAGGTTCCGAACGCTCGAGGAGATCAATCTTGACAACACTGAAGGCGGCAGCCGCGGACCCCTGCAGGAGCGCGCAAGCTACTGGTTCTATCGCAAGATGGGGCTGCAATACTCCTCTCAGGAATACGTCCGGCCGGTCATGAACGGCAGTGTGTACAACAGCTATGAAGACGTCCAGAAGATAGATGGTGAATACATTGACGTCTGGTTCCCCGAAGACACCGATGGGTATATTCACAAGATCGACGATTATTTCGAATACACCGCCGACGGCACGGGCTTCAGCAACCTTGACGAGGGCTTGAAATACGGCCCGTCTCATCCTTTGCTGAAGGAAACCTACCGCTGGGGGTTCGAAAAACGCGGCCAGCGTCAGAACGACACATGGGATCACCTTTTCGACTTCGCGGTCGCCATGAATACACCGTCCAGCAGTCCGGGCTATGAGGCGGCAATCGAGTCCGTACTCGATCCGAGACACTTCGCCAAAGTGCTGGCGATTCGGCATGCCCTGGGCGACTGGGACAGTTATGGCTACAACCGTGGCAAAAACAACTATTTCTATTATGCCCCACAGGGGAATCGCTGGTATTTGCTGCCTTGGGATATTGACTTCACCTTGGGGTCAGGCAACGGGCCGACAACAAACCTGTTCTCAGTCAATGCCGGTCAGTTCCCTGAGGTTTATCAATTCTTCAATTATCCCAAATACCGCCGCATGTACCTTGAGGCGTTTGCTGAGCTGGTTGCAGGTCCATGGCAGACCTCTTACGGCACGGCTAACCCGCCTACAGCGTTTGACCGCTTCCTTGACGACTCAGCCGCAGCCCTTATCGCGGACGGTGCAGGTGACGGACGAAGAGACAGCATCAAGGCCTTCGTGCGAGATCGCCGCGCCTACATTCTTACACAGATACCGCCAATCACTTTTGAGATCACGACCAAGGATTTCTGTACGTCCTCGGAAACGGCGACTATTCAGGGTTCGGCGCCTTTGGGTGTGTCGCAGATTGCGGTTAACGGCATAATGGTTAATTCTTCATTTTCCGGCAACAATGTTTTCACTGTTGAAGCGCCCGTCGATATAGGGACCAATTTGCTCGTGTTGCAGGGCTTGAATTCACAAGGACAACCTGTGGATGGCGCAACCGACTCAATCACGGTTACACGAGTGCCGGGCATGGACGTAATCTCAGTCACGCCAAACCTGCTTTGCAACACGGGTACGGCCGCCTTGACCATTTACGGTAATGGTTTCCAGCCAGGCTCGCCGCTCAACGTGGCGCTGACAAGCGCGTCTGAGGAAATCGGCTTTGACGCTCTTTACGTACAGAACAACAGTGCGTTCGACCGTATCGATGCCGCCACCGTCCTGCTTAACGACCCGTCCGCCGGCATTGGTGACCCTGTGTATGCCGTACATGAGGTGATCAATCTCTACCAGACCGGCTCCGAGGGCATTTTTGTGCCAAGTGATCCTTTCGCGCCGCCGTTCAACGTCGGTGACCCGTCCAACTTCGCTGTTCGCTTCACCGGCTATATCTATGCTCCCTCACCGGGGGTCCGCTACTTTGGCGTTAACAGCGATGACGGCTTTGCGTTGTGGATTGATGGGCAGCTTGTGGGCGAATACGCCAACCCAAGAGGCCCGGCCACTACCGACGTCAACGGCAACAGTACCGCCGGGACAATGACTTTTGACTTCCCCGCAGCCGGCGCTTACTTCCTGCAACTGGACTACTTCGAAAACGGCGGCGGCGAGGAAATCGAGTTCTTCCAGACCAATTCCACCGGAGGCAATTGGCAGTTGATCAACGCAGGCTCTGAACTGATCGTCTATCGAGACAATGCAATACGTATAAATGCAACTAACGTGGTGGTGCGAAGCGACTCAAGAATTACGTGCGACATGAACCTAAACGGTGCTACAGCGGGTCTTTGGAGGCTTGTCTTAACGCCTGAGTGCGGCCAGACGATTGTCCCGGACGCTGTCAAGATTGTGGATCCACCCGAAGGAGCTCTTGCGTGGTCTATCTCCCCGGTCGATGACGCCGAGTCGGCGGGTTGGGAGCGAGGACCATTTTCGCCAAATGAACACCTCTATCTCCTGGTGAATGCCGGTATTGCGTCCGTCGAATGGTCAATTGCCAAAAATGCGGCCGTGGACTGGCTCGACCTGCCCCAGCCCCCGTTCGGGACTGTCAACCGGGGCGGCAGCCGAATGGTGGAAGTGCAGCTCAACGCCCAGGCCGAAAAACTGCCGCCGGGCGAATACATTTGTCCGCTGATCTTCTCAATACCGCCCTGTGCATCTGGAAGCCCCAAGAACATCAGCCGGCAAGTGCGGCTGACAGTTCATTATGCCGCCGATTTCAACCGTACCTTCAGAGTCGATTTCCATGACTGGCCGTACATGGCGGAATACTGGCAGCAGGATTGTACCCCACCGGACTGGTGCGCAGGGACAGATCTGGATCGAAGCGGCGGCGTGGGTGTCGCAGACCTCGCACTCTTTGCAGAGCAGTGGCTGATAGTCGGACCCTGACCGGCACAGACCTGCTGATCCTGAATACGTAAGCATGAACCTGCGCCGTATTTGCTCCAATGTCGGCATCCCCAGCACATTCTGCGCCCCCGCGCAGAAAAATTTGTGATTTTCAGCCAAACTTAAAACAAAAGAATTGAACAGCCGGTCACAGGTGACTATATAGTCATTTTATGAACACCAAGACGTCAAAACCAGCGGCCAACCGGACTCAGCGACGCTCGCGCCAGACGCGACAGCGGCTCAAGGCCGCCGCACTGGGAGTCTTTGCCGAGAAAGGCGTCGAAGCGGCGACCGTCGAGGATATCACCCAGAAGGCCGATTTGGGCAAGGGTACCCTCTATCGCCATTTCAGCGACAAGGACGACATCCTCGTCTGCCTTGTGGACGCAGCGGTTAACCACCTTCTGCAGCGTCTTATCAACGGTGTCGATGGACTGGATACCCTCGAAGACGTCCTGGAGCATTATCTCACAGCACACTATGAGTTTTATAACGAAAGC
>JAWLHD010000421.1:0-4274 GCA_041690555.1 Anaerohalosphaeraceae bacterium | reverse complement strand
GCAGGCTCATGGTGGTCCAGGAGGGTCGACTCGCCGGCATCATCACCTTAAAAGACCTGCTCAAGTTCCTCGCGTTAAAACTCGACCTGGAGGAAGACGAGCGGATTGCACTGCCGCAGACCTGACGCCGCTACCTGTGCTTCAGCATCTTCCGCAGTGCCGCCAGGCTCTGCGTGTTCGCAACGTCCTTGGCCTCTAACCAGCCGCGCCGTGCCTGACCGATCCCGAACCGAATGTTCTGCAAGTGCCCCGTCCTGTGCGAATCCGTCGATATAACGATCTTGACGCCCAAATCCGCCGCCGTCCTGCAATGGATATCGTCTAGGTCCAGCCGGTCCGGATACGAGTTGATCTCCAGCATCCGCCCGCTCTCCTGCGCCGCCCGCATGATCCGTTCGATATCCACGTCGTATGCCTGCCTTTCGCCGATCAGCCGTCCGGTTGGGTGCCCCAGAATATCGAAATAAGGGTTCTCCATCGCCCGCAGGATCCGGCTTGTCTGCTTCTGGCGCCCCAGATCAAACTTGTAGTGAACCGAACACACCCGCACATCCAGCATCCTCAGCACCTCATCCGGCAGATCAAGCGCACCATCCTCCAGGATATCCACCTCCGCGCCCTTCAGAACGGTGATTCCCTTCAGCGAAGCGTTAACCTCCTCGATCTCCTCAATCTGCCTCTCAATGTCTTCCGGCCTAAGCCCATTGGCCACCGTCAGATGCTGCGAGTGATCTGTGATCGCGATATAGCTGTAGCCCAACTCCCTGGCGGCCTGTGCCATCTCACGGATCGTATTCCGCCCGTCCGTGTAGTTGGAATGAACATGCAGGTCGCCCTTGATGTCGCCTTCCTTAATCAGACGCGGCAGCCGCCCTTCCAGCGCAGCATCCACCTCCCCGCGGTCCTCACGCAGCTCCGGCGCGATGAAGGGCAGCCCCACCTCCTTGTAAACCTCCGCCTCGGTACGGCCGGCAACCCGCTTTTCGCCCCTGAACAGTCCGTACTCGTTCAGCTTGAGTTTCTTCTTCACCCCAATCTTCCGCACGGCAATATTGTGCTCCTTCGAGCCCGTAAAATACAGCAGAGCCGCCCCATAACTCGCTTGTGGCACAACACGCACGTCCACCTGAAAATTCGACCGAAGCAGAACCGTCGACCGCGTCTGCCCTTTCGACAAGACCTTCTGCACGTCCTCATATCCCGTGAAATGATCCATTACGTTCGAACCGCGCATACATGTGACGACGATATCCAGGTCACCCACCGTATCCTTGCGCCGCCGAAAACTGCCGGCCACAGCCACGTCCTTCACACCTCTGGCCTTCTTGAGGTGCGCCACCAGCGGCAGGGCCATTTCTTCGACCGCCGCAATCTTGAAACGCCTGCTGCTCTCCTGCTCCAGACGTGCAATCTCCTGGCGTATATTCTCCTCTGTCTTCTTGCCGAATCCCTGAAGCCCCTCCAGCCGGCCCGTCTCGATCGCCTCCTTCAACTGCTCCAGGCTGCTGACTCCCCGCTCCTTGTACAACTTCCCCACGCGCTTCGCCCCAAGACCGGATATCCGCATCAACTGATCCAACTCGCCCGGCAGTTGCTCGCGGAGTTCCTTCAGCACGTCGAAACTCCCCGTCCGCACTATGTCCTTGATCTTGCCTGCAAGGTCCTTGCCGATGCCCGGATGCCTGCTCAAGTCCGCGCCTTCACCCACAAGCTCCGCTGCGCTCTTTGGAAGACTAAGCACCGTCCTGGCCGCGTTGCGGTACGCTCGTACACGAAATGGATTCTCCTCCTGGATCTCCAGCAGGTCCGCCGTCTGGTTCAGCAGCGCGGCAATATCGCTGTTATGCACCGGCATAAATCAGCCCTGACCATAAGCCATACAATAAACGTGCGCACCCGCCCCGACGCTGCCATCTTCTCCCATGCTGCAAGCCCTGTCCCCGTGCTAAAGCCAGTACGCCGGTCGCCCATAGTAATCGTAAAGCTGAACCTCGTACTCCCGGTTAACGGGAGTCGCGGGGTCAAACTCCGGACTATTCTCAACCGTCTGGCGCGCAACGTCCACAAAAATCTCCGAAGCGCCCCAACTGATCTCATGGACCCACTCCGGAGGAATTATAACCTTCCTGCCCGGCAGCCACTTCCGCGTATCGGCGACTATGTACCGGATGACCCAGTCCTCCACGTTCGCAATGATATCGTCAACGTGACCCACCACCCCGTCTTCCGCGTGGATCTTATAGTCCATGACCTCCCGCGTACTGCGCAGATGAGGATTGCCCTGCTCCTCGGGGCCCTCCGCCCCTTCTTCTGTAACCTCCCGCCGCGCAGCAGGCGGCATTGCCGAAGCATACGGGCTCACCGTAGGCTCCCATGCACCGCCGCCCCAGTAAGACGCCCAGTTGTAATAGCTGTGCAGCTCGATCTCCTGTTGCCGCGACACCGGCCTGTCCGTGTCGATATCAGGACTCTCCTCGATCTGCTGCCGCTTGAGCTCAACAGGAAACACACGCAGCCGCCCCTCGGGCCTGCCAAGCGCAGCAGGCACAATCAGCACCTTCCGACCGGGAAGCCACTTACCCGTATCAACCACAAGATACCTTACATTCCAGTTCTGATCGTCGAAGAAGAAGCTGTGCACCTGCCCAATGTTGCCGTCCTGTGCTTCGATCGTGTAACTGCTCAGATGTTTAATGCTCAGAAGCATGTCCTATTCCCCCGAACTGCCGCGCGACGACCACGCTGACGTGCTCATCGCCAGACCGCTGATAATCAATTCGATGCCAACAAGCAGACCTATAGCCCATACCGCGTTCCCCGGCAGACCCGCCCAAATCAGAATACCTATCAGCATCGATATGGCGCCGCTCAGGAACAGCCATACCCAACTGCCCGCCGGCCGAACATGAAACGCCAGCGAAATCCTGCTCGCCCCCGCAATCACAAACAGACCCGCAAGTATGACCGTCAGCGTCAGCAAGCCCCGCAGCGGATAAGCAAGCAGCAGGATACCCGCGGCAAGGTAAAGCCCCCCGGTGATCACCCGCAGCGCAAAACCACCGGAGCGCCGCACCTCGAACGCGTTGACGATTTGCACCACTCCCGCAACAATCAAGACCAGCGACATCAGCGCCTCGATCGTCAGCGCCGTCACAAACGGCAGCACGATTGCCATCGCTCCAAGCGCGATCAGAAACAGACCTGTCGCCAGCATCGCCGGCCACGTAGGTCCACGCAGTTCCGATCCCCGCAAAACTTCAACGTCCTCTACATGCCCAGCTTTCATTGGTCGTTCTCCTTCGCAGCCGGCGGTGCACCCGCCTTGCACTCCTCTTAACCGTGCCCCGCCCGTCGTGACGGGCGCCTGTGCGCCTGATTCGGCAAATAAGCCCGCCGAATTCAATAACATCCGTCCGACACCCTCTCAAACGTCGCCCGCGCACTCCTCCTAAAGCGGACCGCCCCGATGACCGACATTGCACTGTAAGCCGCTAAATGCGATGCGACCTTGACCGATATCCAGCGCGGCGCGACATATTTATGGCATACAAATGGGGGAAACACATGATCGTCAGAAAAGCTCACGCCGCATGGAAAGGAACACTCATGGACGGAAGAGGTGTTCTCTCCGTCGGGCCCGAAATGACTGATCGGCTATTCGACCGTGAATCGCGATTCGGAGACGGACGCGGCGTCAATCCCGAAGAAATGATTGGCGCAGCTCTGGCCGGATGCTTCTGCATGGCCCTCTCACATGCAATCGAGCAGGCCGGCTATCACCCCGATGGTATAGAAGCCGCAGCCGAGGTCATGCTTGACGAAGACCAGCCCGAGATAAATAGCATCCGACTCAAAACAACGGGCAGTATTCCGGACCTGTCTCAGGACGAATTCAACAGGCTTGCCCAACAAACCGCGAGTTCCTGCCCTGTCGCAAGGGCTCTGGCCTCAACCGAAATAACCGTCGAGACCGCCATGTTGACGCCGACAGGAACCTGATCCGCACCGCATACACAAAGGGGGGAACCAATGGAACAGGTAACCAAAAACACAATAACGCTCAAGACCGGCAGCCGAATGCCGCTGATCGGGCTCGGAACGTGGCAGTTGACTGGCGACCACGCCGAAAATATTGTCGCCAACGCGCTTGACATAGGCTATCGACACATCGATACCGCGGAGAACTACGGCAATGAGGACGCGGTCGGCCGTGCCATCAAAGGCGGCGACCGCCGATCACTCTTCATAACCTCCAAGGCAGAGCCTTCCCATGC
>JAWLHD010000420.1:0-4299 GCA_041690555.1 Anaerohalosphaeraceae bacterium | reverse complement strand
CACCGGCCAGCCCGCGATCACGCTGCCATAGACCAACGTTCCCCCGGTTTGCCGGTCGGCATCGAACTCGCCACTCACTAATGGCGCGGATGGGATGTTGCTACAGCTCGCTGGGCCGACCGAGCGGGCGACGCCGTGGCGGGATCAGCGGTCGGCGTCACCGGCGATGCATCTCGTCGCAATTGCGAGGTGATACCTCTTCGAAGACTTCTACCCCCAAGAGATGCTTGAGAGGGATAAGCTCTCTCGGAAGCCTTGTTTCAAGCACCAGTACCGCGCGCGCGGTCCGCTCATCCCCCTTGGCCACTTGAACGCCTTGCATGACGGCTCGATACTTCACGCACTGGAATAGGCCACGTGTGATGTCGGCAGCATTTGATATTGACGATTTTACTTCCACAGCGATCCAATCGTTGCCTGCGGCGAAGGACACGTCGAGATAGTCGCCGGAGGGCAATGGAACTTCAGTTCTGCCGACCGGTATCGTTTTCGGAAGACCGATCTGTCCGGGATTTCGTGCAACGAAGTCCTTCAGCCGATGGTGATGTTCGCTTTCGCCTCCGGCCCCTCGATTGCTTGCCTCTCTGAATAGATTTGTGAAGTTCGGAGGCGTATAGGTGAGCGAAAGAGATTTCAGCACGTCACGCCAGTTGGAATAAGCGAATATCTGCGCGAGCTGCGCCTTGACGATCTCTCTCTGGCGTGCCTTAGACAGCCTGGAAAAGTCTTCCTTCTTGACCAAAAACCAACCTACGCCTTCGCCGGGTAAGCCAGTCCTCTTATTGATCACCAAGCATTGAATCGGCGGGATTTTCTCCTTTCTTACCTTCGAGAGGTACTCAATCGTCTTCCCAATGCTACCGAGCGGGTAATTAAGAGTTCGCGGATTCGAGATCCCGAGTTCTTGAGCGAGATCCGAGTAGAAGATTGTTTCTCCTGCCTCGGCTTGTCGCACCAGTAGGGGTAACGCCCTTCTGGCGCGTTCCTGATACACCCTATTTCCGCTAATGGGTTCGGCAATCGTTGCGACCCAGCTCATTTATCTCTCATCAGTTTAAATCTTGGGTACTGCTCAGGGCGGTGTTTCGAGCAGTTAGCCTAATACTTGTTCCGATTATGACAAAATTTAACCGCCCGCGCGTAGATTAAGTTTTAGGTGGGCGCTTACGTTCATGCTTAATGTTTACAAAATATTAATATATACTAATAACCATAGATTTTATGCCGAAGCGAAGCATTACGGACAAGGAGATAGGTCTCATCAAAGCGATGCTCGTGCAGGGGTTGCGTAATAGAGATATCCAATTTTATTTCAATCGGCAGGACAGGCCAGTAAATTCGGGCCGAATAACGCAGATTCGCAAAGGTTCATACGGCCCGAAAGTGCCTCCGGCCTCTGAAACTGAACTCGATGCTTTCTTCGCTACATTCGCGCCGGTAGAAGTTGGCGTGATGGTTGGGACCGGCAGAAGCGTGAAAGCGCAAAGTGTAGCTGAGATAGCCCGTGAACGGTTCGAGAAGCGAGGTGATGGTCGCTGGTATTTGAGGGACGGCGAGACGGCGAGACAGGAGTGCAAAGGGACGTTCGATCCTGCGAAGTTGAACCTGATAATTAAGGCGATTGCCGCGCTGGCCAATAATGCGGGTGGTTTCATTTTCCTTGGTGTCTCGAATAGTGGTTGCCGAGTAGAAGGTTTAGATAACGATGCCTTCTTGAACATGGACATCGTTCGGATCACTGACAAAGCTAAAACGTATCTGACACCAACACCGATTTTCTACAAAGAGCAGATCAATTTGGGACGGAAGAAGGTCGGCGTAATTCGCGTTGAAAAGTATCCTGATCCACCGATTATCGTCTGCAAGGACGGGGATGGTCTCGAAGACGGTTCGATATTATTTCGCTATCCCGGTCAATCTTCACGTATTAAATACGGCGATCTTCTTGCAATGCTCCGTGAACGCGACAAGCGTGCTCAGCAGCACCTACTTGTGGCGGCGTCCAAAGTCTCGTCGGTCGGAACGGACAACGCGCTCATCCTCGATACAAAATCGAACACGCTCGATGCTGGAGATAAGACGATCGTTATCGACAAGGCTCTTTCCGATCAGTTGAAATTTATCCGTGAAGGAGAATTTGATGAAACCGAAGGGGCGCCAACACTTCGGTTGATTGGCGATGTCAAAGCGATTAGCGATGCAGAAGTCGAGCGGATTCACATTGTTCGAGAAAACATTACAACGGATGCGGTGCTGCGCAACTTCCTGAAGGCAGAGCCGGTTGAGGAGCCACTTCAATACCTTCTCCACTCTGTCCACTCGCAACGGAAATGGCTTCCGTTATTCTACTATTTGCACCTGAGCAGGATAACGGTCGAACAAGCAGTTGAGAGGCTGAAGAAGGAGAACGCCACCTATCCTAGCCAGCAAAAGATCGCTGTAGACCGGCTGCTGGGTGTGGTGAGCGCATTCAAATTGAATGTAGGAAAACCACGAACGCTTTTAGATGAGTTCAAATCAGGTACTATCAACTTTCCAAGCAATGAAAAAGAAGATAACGCTTTCATTTTGGCTGTCCAAGGTCTTCCGGATGATTTTTCTAATGCTGATTCTTTTCGTGCTCTTCTATTCACAGTCTTGGAGAGGGCTCAGGACAACACACCTCAACATAGAAACCGGCGTAGCGCCATCTTCCATGCAGCATGCCGAATTGACGAAATGCTGTTCGCGCCGAAACCAACTGACTAATTGCCTCATGTACGTGTGAGTACGCGGCAACAATAAAGGGGGTGTGCCGGACCTGCTTCAGATTCGCTGGTGTTTCTTTTTCAAGATTACCTAGATTTATCTTGCAACAATTAGGCTCGCATCCATCCGCGTCCGGTACAGACTTCCAACTCCGGAGCGTTGTCGGAGCTAACCCCTCTCAGCCCTCCGCCAGCGCCTCATCCATCTCCGCCGCCTTGATCGACTCCTCGCGGATGCTCTTCAGCACCCGCCGGTGCAATTCCAGAAACGCCGGCGACGTCGTGATGTCGTAGCGCCGCGGCCGCTCCAGCGGGATATCCACGGTCTCCTTGATGCGGCCCGGCGCGTTGCTCATGATCGCCACCCGGTCGGAGAGATAGACCGCCTCCTCCACGTCGTGGGTGATGACCGGCACGGTCAGCCGGCGCCTGTCGTCAATCGGACGGCGGGAAGTCCGGCATCTGGAACTTGCGCCGATATCCCCCGGGCGTCAGCCGCGTGCTGCGCTTGAACAGGCGGCGGAAGAAGGCGGGATTCTCGTAGCCCACGTCACAGCTGATCTCCTCGACCGGCCGGCTGGTGCGTTCCAGCCGGCGCTTCGCCTCCTCCACCCGCAGGTTCTGGACATAGGCGATCGGGGAGAGGCCGGTGGCCCGGGCGAAGCGGCGCTCGAAGCTGCGACGCGGCAGGCCGGAGCGGCGCAGCATCTCCTCGACCGGGCTGGCGACCATGAAATGGGCCTTCAGCCACTGCTGGAGCGTAAGCACCACGGCGTCGTCATGGTTCATCGGCGGGGCGAAGGCGAGATCGGGCGCCTGGCCCTCCGAAGGCCACTGCAGCAGCATGAACCGCGCCATGGCCTGGGCCGCCGCGGGGCTCACATAGCGGGCGATCAGATAGAGCGCGAGGTCGTGCCAGGAGGTCGATGCGCCCGACATGACGAACTCCCGGCGCTCGCCCGTCGTGACCAGAATCTCCTCCGGGCGCAGCCGGACCTTCGGGAACCTGTCGCGGAAGGTCGGCGCGAAGGCCCGGTGGATGGTCGCCTCGCGGCCGTCGAGCAGGCCGGTCTCGGCCAGCAGCAGCGCGCCGGTGCAGGCCGCGCACAGCACGGCGCCGACGCGGTGCATCGCGCGGAGCCAGTCGACCAGTTCGGGATAGCGGCCGGTGGCCCACTCGGCCCCGTCGACCATCATCAGGGGCAGGATGACGATATCGGTGCGCTCCACCTCGTGATGCGTGCGGTGCACGCCCAGGGGCAGGCCGCTCGCCCCCGTGTCGGGCACGGCCCCGGGGGCAATGATCTCGACCGTGAAGGGCGGCTGCTTCGGCACGGCCTCGGGCTCGAAGCGCGCGAGCAGCTCGAACGCGTTCAGCACCTCGTAAAACCCGCTCAGAGGCGAGACCTGCGCGTCGGGAGTCGCCACCAGACTGACGTGAAGCGGCATCCGATCCCCGGGCATTTCCCCGGGCTTTTCCCCGCGCATTATGGCCTCCACTGGCGCAAATGAACCGGTTCTGGCGAGTCTGAGTCTGACATACCGGCATGGC
>JAWLHD010000419.1:0-4303 GCA_041690555.1 Anaerohalosphaeraceae bacterium | reverse complement strand
ACGTCCGCGGACGGCAACGCTGCTCACGCCGGGCCGCAGAAGGAACAGTTTGCGTTCGAGACGAACGTTTATGCGAATAACGTGTTTCACGACATAGCGGAGATGGGGGTGTTCGAGCCGAGCGGGCGGTGGCTGGCGACGCTGGAGGATTTTCGAGGCGCGCTGCGCCAACAGAAGAGCAGGGTATGGGAGTTGGGCGTTATGGATACGGCTGCGCCTCTGCGGGATGCCGGTCGGGGCGATTTTCGTTTGAACCGGGGTTCGGCGGCGGTTGACGGGGGCGCGGTTGTCTTTGTGCCCTGGTCGCTGTACGGGGTGGTGAGCGAGTGGCATTTCTATCCGGCCGGCGATGACGTTACGCAGATAGTTGACGAGCACTGGTATGTCAAGGACTTCATGACGTACCGGACGGAGTATCATTCGCGGCCGACGTATCCGCTGACGGCGGTGAATGTGGGTCGCCAGGATTATATCGACGGGCCGCTGGAGGACTATACGGCCGGTGCGCTGAAGCTCAGTGCGGCCAGGAAGACATATGCGACCATCTCCAACGATGCGCTGAACAGGCCGTTTACGGCGGAGCTGGCAACACGGCCGAATCACGGTCAGGATCCGCAGCGGCAGAAGTTCACGTTTGCAGGCGATGAACTGAGGACGGCGTCGATACACACAAGCAACTTCCTGATCGAGGCGTACTTCAAAGCCGACGGCGACGGACTGATCGCAGGCAAGATGCAGGGGACGGGGTACCGGCTTTCGCTGCGAGGAGGCCGGGCTGTTTTCAGCGTTGCGGGCGAGGGCGGACGTAAGGCGGAGCTGGCCTCAAAGGCGCAGCTTGACGACGGCAGGTGGCATCATGTGATCGCCGAAGCCGACAGGGACAAGCAGACGCTGGCGATTTACGTTGACGGCAGGATGGACGCGACAGGGCAGGGCATCGGCGCCGCTTCAATCGCGAACACGGGCGATCTTTTCGTTGGCGGCAGGCCTGACGGCGAGCACCTGAACGGGGCGATGGAGTTCATGCGGATCGCACAAGGCACGCTTTCCGACGCACACACCACGATTGAGGAACTCTATGCATGGCAGTTCGACGGGCCGGCTCTGCGGGATATGCGGGGTTCAAGGCCAAAGGGTCGCGGACGCGACGCGGGAGCGATTGAAAGCTTCTGACGCGCAGTTGGCGCATCAATCGTGGCGGAGGGCCTTGATGGGGTCGGTGTTGGCGGCGCGTATCGCCGGGTAGAGGCCCGCGGCGAGGCTTATCGCAACGGCGAATGCAATTGAGGCGATCAAGAGCCAGAGGGGGAAGGAAAAGTATTCGGTGTAAGGCACACCTTTTGCGGCGAGATAGTAGTTGACGATTCGGTTGATGACGAGGCTGGCGACCCATCCGCAGGCTACGCCTAACAGACCGCCCAGGAGGCCTATCGCCCCGGATTCGAAGAAAAATATCATGCGGACGTCGCTGTTGCGCGCGCCGACGGCCTTCATGATGCCGATCTCGCGATAGCGTTCGAGCGTCGCCATGACCATTGTGTTTACGATCCCAAGTGAGGCGACCAGCAGGGCGATCATGCCGATGGCGGCGAGGAACATGTCCATGAGGATGAATGCGGTTTCGATTTCGTCCATTTCGTCGGCAAGCGCGAATGTCCTGTAGCCCCATTTTTCGACAACGGCCTTGACTTCGGCGAGGCGGTCGGCGGACGTGAGGCGAATTCCGGCGGCGGGATAGGACTTGAGCTGATCGGAGGACTTGAACAAGTCGCTGATGTGTGTCAGCGCAACGGTGTCCATCTGTTCTGCGGCCTGTGGAGAGATGAAGACATCACTGCGGAATGGTGAGCCCATGCCGATTCCCATTCGCTGCGCTACGCCCGCGATGGTGAAGGTGTATTCCTTTTGGGCGAACGGCATGGCGTCTCCGGTGAGTGCGGCGGCGATGTTGAGCGGGTTGAAAGCGGCGGCGTCAACAGTAAGCGCCGCGACGGTGAGAGGTTGGCCGACGGCCGCGCCGGCGTCAGTGAGTCCGAGGTTGCGCAGCAGCGAGTCGCTTATGATCATGGCGTTGGGGTCGTCATGGGTATACGGCCCGCCGGCCCGGAAAGTGACCAGCCCGGAGGCGACGAGTTCGGCAGAAATCGCCTGAACAAGCGTGAAGCGTTCGTTATCTTCGCTGCGGATGACGGCCGGGAAGCGGACTTCGGGGAAGACGGCTTCGACGCCCGGCAGTTCGGCAATTTCGGCAAGGCGCTGATCGTCCAGCGGCGGCGCGGTTTGGGGCGTTCGGGTCGCCCCGAACCTCCTCGCTCGCGGTCCGCGGGGACCTTCGGAAGGACCGAAGACGGCCACGTATCGAAAGAGGTCCATGCGTGTAAAGCGGTCGGTCACATTTTTCTGCATTCCCTTGCCGAATGCGAGCATGGAGAACAAGGCGGCGATACCGATTACGACTCCGGCGGTTGTCAGGAAGGTGCGGAGCTTCTTCTTCCAGAGATTGGCGAGTGATTGCCGGACGTGGTCGGATATCCTCATGGCGCGGTCCTGATTGTTTCATGTTCGATGACTCGCCCGTCGCGCAGTCGGACGATGGCATGGGCGAATTGTCGAAGCAGGGGCTCTTCATGCGAGATCATGACGATGGTCAGTCCGGCGGCATTGAGATCGGCGAAAGTCCTCAGGAGTTGGCCCGCGGTGACGGTATCCAGATTGCCCGTGGGTTCGTCGGCCAGCAGCACTTTGGGTCGGTTGATTAGTGCCCGGGCGATGGCTACTCGCTGCTGTTCGCCGCCGGACAGTTCGGCAGGGCGGTGGCCGCTGCGGTGCTCAAGGCCGACGTCGGCCAGGGCGTCAACAGCGCGGCGCCTTCGTTCGGTGCGTTCCACCCCGGCAAAGAGCAGGGGAAACGCAACGTTTTCAAGGGCGGTGTAGGCGGGTATAAGATTGAACGACTGAAAGACCATTCCAACCTGGCCTCGGCGATACAGGGCGAGTTCGTCGCCCGAAAGCTCGGAGATGCGTCGGCCCGCGACAGTAATCTGGCCCGACGTGGGGGTGTCGAGGCCTCCGAGGATGTTGAGCAGGGTCGATTTGCCGCTTCCGCTGGAGCCGCTGATGCCGAGAAATGCACCGTCGGGGACCGACAGCGTAACGCCGTCCAAGGCGCGGACTGGTTGGGCGGCGGAGTATACCCGCGTCAGGTTGTCGATCTCGATCAATGCGCCCGCGGCCGCTGGGTCCATCTGGGCAGTTTAACGCGCCAAGGTTCATGTTTCAATTGATTTAGCGGTCATGATGCCGGTGATGGTGGCTCGCCAAGCGACCAATTACCGCATTCTGTGCTGCGGCCAATTGCACTATTTGCAGGCGAACAGGGTTGTCCTCGTTCATGCACAAGTTGTCCATGCCACCTAAGTCTCTTGCAATGAAGCATTTAAATGATTGAACTGTTCGTGGCACACTTGTTGCTCATTGCTGTTTTCTGTGTCTGGTGACAGGAATATCCACGCAAGAAAGGAGATGTGCATGAATCGGAGAGTTTTAATTGGAATATGTGCGGCGGCTCTATTGGCGGGAATCTGTGTCTTTGCAGAGGAGGACAGCAAAGCTCTCGGCCCGAAAAAGCAACTGCTGAGGGTGGGCGTCTACGACTCGCGGGCGATCACGATCGCGTATTGCCACAGCCGGTACAGCGACAACGTCATCGCCGCCAGGTCGAAAGAGAAGGAACAAGCCGAGGATGCGCAGGACAGCGAAGCCGTCCAGAGAATCGAGCAATCGATGAAGCACCTTCAGCTCAAGCGGCACCTGCAGGGTTTCGGCACCGCACCCGTGCACGACTTGCTCAAATGCATAGAAACGCAGATTCCGGAGATCGCCCGCCGCGCCGGAGTGGATGTAATTGTGAGCAAATGGGAGTTTGATTACCTGGCAGACGATGCAGAAACTACCGACGTAACCATGTCTCTTGTTGAAGCGTTGGAGCCGACGGAAAAGGCGATTGGCTGGATAAGGCAGATTATGGACATGAAGCCAATGACCGAGGCCGACATCCTGCGACACGAACTTGATGGAGGACACTAAAGGCAAGCACTCCGCCAGGGACGCACGCCATTGATCATTTCGGCGTCAGGGCCGCGGTGATCCTTTGCTTTGCCGACTCACTGAGAAAGTCGTCTGCACGTTTAAGTATCGCGTGCTGTGCCGCCGGTGCGAATGCGGGATTCTGTATGAGCGTAATGAAGACTTCCTCCATGGCGGTTTCGCTTAGCAGGTTGTCGTAGGTGTCGTTAATCAGCCG
>JAWLHD010000418.1:0-4305 GCA_041690555.1 Anaerohalosphaeraceae bacterium | reverse complement strand
ACCAGATGTGTGTGCCGGCAGATTCGGCAGATCGCTTGCATCAATAGACAGATACCAGCGAACCATCGCTCGTTCCAACTCCAGACAGCCCGATGCTCTTTTCTCCTCATAGAGATTTACGACATTGCTCCTGACGGGCCCAAAGACATGATGCAACATATCGAAGAAGTGAATGCCGATATTATTCGCTATGCCGCCGGATTTCTTCACGTCGCCCTTCCACGAATACATATACCATCGCCCTCGTGACGTAATGTACGTCAAATCCACATCGAACACCTTGCCGGGATCGGATCTGGCGACACGATCCTTTAACGCGATAATGGCCGGATGCAGCCGCAACTGGAGAATGGTGTTCACACGACCCCCGGTCTCTCTGGCAATCTCTTCGAGTCCATCGACGTTCCACGGGTTCAGCACTAACGGCTTTTCGCAGATCACATCCGACCCGATCCTCAATCCGAACCGGACATGCGCATCGTGAAGGTAATTGGGCGAACAAATTGATACGTAATCCACGCCTTCGCCTTTTCGTCGGAGTTTCTCAAGGTGGCGGTCGAATCGCTCGAATTCCGTAAAGAAGTCCGCCTCGGGAAAATACGAGTCGAGGATACCCACCGAATCAGACGGGTCCATCGCCGCAACCAGCACATTGTGGGTTTCCTTGATAGCCCGTAGATGCCGCGGAGCAATATACCCCCCCACTCCAATCAGCGCAAATCGTTTCATGACCCGCCCACCTTCCATGCAGGCAGTCCGGCCATCCCGATGTGTAGCCTGATCATAGATGGCCTTTCCAAGGCCTTGCCGTGCAGAATAGATTCATGGACGCAAAACGCCGTGCATCCGCTTGCATTACATTGTGGAGCCACGCTTGCGCGGGGGCGAATCGGCGGAACAGGCGGACCAATAACCCCAGCGGGCGACTGAAATAACCCGTGCCGTCAAACTCCACCACCTGAAAACCGGCCTTCTCCAGAAGAATCTTCAATTTGCGCTGGGTGAAATGCTCGTGAATACCCTTCTCCACCGAGACATCACCCACAAGACCGTCAGGATTTGAAACGTACCGGTATTCATATTCGGAACGCGAATACCTGCGGCAGAAATACCATCGATGCAACCGCGGGAAATAAAACTTAAAGTTGCCCATATCCAGAAATGAAAAGAAGTGCTTTCCGGGAACCGTAACGATCAGTATGCCGTCGTCAGCCATGACCCGCTTACATTCCTTGAGCAAGTCGTCCTGTTCGGCGATATGCTCAATTACGTCCAGAAGGCTTACCGAACTGAATGCCTTGTCATCAAACGGAAGCACACCGCCCTTTGACAGGTGCACGAACTCCAATTCAGGATACTTCTGCCGGGCCTTCTCAATGATCTCCCGCGAAACATCCGCGCCGATACGCCTCTTAATATGCTTGCCGCTCAAAGCATCAAGAAAACCGCCGCGCCCGCATCCGAAGTCCAGATGCGCCCGGCTGGCTGTAGGAACTTGTTGCCAGGCATAGCCATAACGATCATGCCCATTAGGATTATCCGGTGTGATCGGCATGCGCACAATATTATTCCTCATCAGCTTGAAGGCCGCCGTCTTTAACAACAACGCGCCACAGGACGCCAGCTTGCACAAACTCGAATTCCTCCAGAATTTCCGGGGGGCAATACCCCTTCAGGGGCGAAACAACGTACAGCAAGCCTTTGGACACAAGTTCCCTGGCACCGGCCTCGTCCCAGGCCAAAGTGTCGACACCGGCCGCGATAGTTGTCATAACGGTCACGTCCCAGCGAATCTGCCGGACTTGCTGCGTCATGAGCAGTGGAAAAGCCGTGGTCGTATCTGCCCAAATAACGGCATGGGTACCGACCGACCCCAACGCCTCATGGGCGAACCGGTCCGGTCCGTGTTCGGCGGTTTTCCATGGACGGAGAAAAAAGTCGTAATCGTCGCGGCAGGGTATCTGCCGGCGCATGCCCAACTGCGGGTGAAATTTGCGGGCAACTTGCGGCGCGACCGCATAGGCCGGCACAGGCAGCAAAGTCAGCAGCAGGACCAGAACCGCCAGCTTCCTGCATTGTTTCTTCTGCATGACAACATGTGCCCCGCACCCTATAGCGACACAGAACATAGCGTAGAACGGAATGAAAAACGAGTAACGGTCCACCACCGTATAGCGAAAAGCAAAAAGAAGAAACAGAACCAACAGGCTCAGGACCACCGCGGCGAAGCCCGGCCGCGGCGCCAGACGCCACAGACCCAGGATGCCGACGATGCCGAAAATGATATTAGGCGTTGGGAAATTGAGCAAAATATACAACAGGTTTTCTTTGATGAAAGCCCATGTAATTGTAAGGTTCAGAACGTCCGTCTTGTACCTGCCACCGAAGGCCGCCGAAGCCAGTGTGCCGGCAATGTCCCCCGTTTCTACCATGTGCTTAATGATAAGGTAGTTATACGCAGCCGCACCGACCATCCACAAAACCGCACAAAAAGTGATTTGCCGCACGGCAATCTCTTTCCTGGCCAGCAATGCCATCGCGAACACCAGATAGCACACGAACGGGATCACGGCAAACATGTGCACCGCAATCGCCAGTCCGTTGGTCAAAGCCAACCCGTTAAGCCAACCTATCTTCTTCGTGCGCACGTACTGCAATAACAGAACAAGCTCCCCCAGGAAGAACGCCGTATACATAGTGTAAGTCTCGGCGATGCTCGCATGCTGCCAGAACGTATGAGACAGCGCAAAAGTAATTGCCGCTACAGTCGCGGGCCACGCCTTGCCAAACCACAAACGCACAAGCAGATACAGGTTCGCGACTGCAATGGCTCCTGCCACCGAGCTGATCAGATTAATCCGATGCAAGAACGCCCCAACATCAATATGTTTTATGACAATCGCGACAATGTAATAGAGCGGATGGGCCAGCGCCAGACCGAGTGTTCCCTCGATATCATTGTGCCAGACGCGGTATTGGATCATTCCGCTATCCTGCCACAAAGCCCCCGGCGCACAACTAACGGCATACAACGTCAGCGCTGCTGCGAAAACGCAGGCATACTCTATTGAGATTCGCGGCCAAGCCCGTTGGCTTTGTTTGGTAATCACAGACTCAGCAATCAATACAGCGTGTCCATCCAGCGGGCCACCTGTGGACCCCATACTATAATCATCAACGCAGAGGCCATCCAAAGACCTGCGGTAATCTGAAAAGGCCGATCACGAAGAATAAGATCCGTCGGGTCGGCGTAATGGCCGTTCATAGACAGCATGGCAAATCTGAAGACCGCATATACTACCAGAGGCAAGGTATAAACGAAGTAGTTGGTTCCAAACTGGCGCACTGTGCTCTCCGTCAGGCCATAGACAAGAAATGCCACTACCGCGATTCCCGCCGAGACGGTGATCAGGTGCGTTAGAAGGTCCGGCGTGTAAGCTACAAGTGTCCGGCGATGATTCCTTGCTTCCGAACTATTACCAATTGTCACCGCCTCGTTGTATCTCTTGCAGAAACCCATAAACAGACAGATGGTGAACATGGATACAAACAGCCAGGGGCTGATCGCCACCCTTATCGCCACCGCCCCGGACGCCGCCCGCAGAACGAAGCCTATTGCAATACAGATAACATCCAGCAAGACCTTTTCCTTCGCCAGCCACGTATAGCACATCTGCAAAAAGAGGTAGGTCAATGCAAACGCCAGAACCAGCGGTGATACGATCCATGCGATGACAATCGACAGAATCAAAAACACCGTGGCTTCCAGAAATGCCGTCGGAACCGAAATAGTACCCGCCGCAAGCGGCCGGTCCTTCTTCCAGGGATGGTTCCGATCGCTCTGCCGGTCACGAATATCGTTTATGATGTAACCGAAACTTGCCGCAAAGCAGAACGCTATCGCCGCCGCTCCGGCATTCAGCCATGCCACTGCGTCGGTCATCCGAAGACCGAATACCACCGGCAGCAGCACCACAATGCTTTTGACCCAATGCTTTGGGCGGGCAAGTTGTAAAAGGTCACAAGTTCTCATTGCCCGGCGGGCGTCATTCATAAAACGACAGAAGAGTCTCGACTACATTATCCTTCATGTCGTCGGTCAGTTCCGGATATATCGGGAGCGCCAGCACCTCCTGCGCCGCGGCTTCAGCATGCGGACAGTCCCCACGTTTATAACCAAGGTATGCGAAGCACTCCTGCAGGTGCAACGGCACAGGGTAATAGATTTCGCAACCGATGTTGTGTTTGCGAAGATGTTCAACCAACTCGTCGCGCCGCGGAACCCGAATCACATACTGATTGTAA
>JAWLHD010000417.1:0-4306 GCA_041690555.1 Anaerohalosphaeraceae bacterium | reverse complement strand
GTGGTGCCGGACAATTCGACCCTGGGCCATATAGATGACGTCCTCGGCGATATTCGTGGCGTGATCGCCGATGCGCTCCAGATGACGCGACACCGACAAAAACTGTATAATATCGTCGGCGATTTCGGGCGACTCCTGGAGCAGAACACGAGCCTTCTCGAACATGCCCTGGTTCAGGGCGTCGACTTCGTCATCTGCAAGCAAAACCTTGTGCGCAGCCGAAACGTCCATCCGGATCAGCGCGTCTATGCTGCCGCGAAGCATGGCCCGGGTCTTCTCGGCCATTGCCTCGAAATCGAACGGAATCTCCATACGCTCCGCGTGCCTGGCAAGCGATTCGCACCGCTCGGCGATATTAACGGCAAGGTCGCCGATACGCTCCAGGTCGTTGTTTATCTTCAGAGCGGTAATTATGAACCGCAGGTCGATCGCGACGGGCTGATAGAGCGCAAGTATCTTCAGACATTCCTCTTCGACGTCAACTTCCATGTTGTCGATGACGGCATCCCCGTCTATGACGTCGCGAGCGGCCCTTGCGTCCATCTTGCACAGCGACTGAACCGCGCGGGACAGACGGTCCTCCACCGTAGTGCAGAGCCTGACAAGTTTGCTCTTGAGCTTCTCTATAGCACGTATGAGATGTTCGGACATGCCGCCTCCGATCAGCCGAATCGGCCGGTGATATAGTCTTCGGTTTGTTTGCTCGCAGGATTCGTGAATATGTTGCTCGTGCGGCCGTATTCGATCAGTTCGCCTAAGCAGAAAAAGGCCGTCATCTCGCTGACACGCGCCGCCTGCTGCATGTTGTGCGTAACAATCACAATCGTATAAGTCTGCTTGAGTTCGCCTATCAGATCCTCGATCTTGGCGGTTGCCACCGGATCCAGCGCAGAGCAGGGCTCGTCCATCAGCACGACCCGGGGCCTTGTAGCCAAGGTCCGGGCGATACACAATCGCTGCTGCTGACCGCCCGACAGAGCCAGCGCCGACTTGTGCAGATCGTCCTTGACCTCCTCCCAAAGCGCAGCGTCCCTGAGGCACTGTTCTACCCAGTCGTTGAGGTCTGGCCGCCGTCGGCCGCCTTGTAAACGCGGACCATAAGCCACGTTTTCGTAGATGCTCTTTGCGAAGGGGTTGGGCTTCTGAAAAACCATCCCCACCTGCTGACGGAGGTTAACCAGATTGACGTTGCGGTCGTAAACGTTCACTCCATTGACCGCCAGAAGACCCTCGGCCCGCGTGTGCGGGATCAGATCGTTCATGCGGTTAATACAACGCAAAAACGTGCTCTTGCCGCAGCCGCTCGGACCTATTATCGCCGTAACCGCCTGGGCGCGAATGTCCATGCTGATATTTCTGACGCCGGCCTTGTCGCCGTAATAGAAAGAAAAATCCTCCGAGTGAATCACTGTAGAGGCCGCGTCACCGCCGGTGTTCTGATGATGCTGCGAATCGGAACCCGCATCGGTGCGAAAAACCCGCATCTTCAGGGTCGACTGATCAGCTTCACTCTGGCGATTCTTGGGTATGTGCTGACTGCTGTTCATCAATATCCTTTCAGCTTTCTGCTTATACGCCACCGAATGGCGATCGCAGCGAGGTTCAGACACAAAACCAAAGCGATAAGCGTCATAACCACGCCATACTGCTGATGAGGCATGGTCATACCGATCTTGTCGCCCGTGGCAATACCGTAGCTGGCGTAAGACAGAGCACGTGTCTTGTCGAAAAGCGAATTCGGGATCGGACCAAGAAAAACAGCTCCTGTGAAGAGAATAGGAGCCGTTTCGCCGGCTGCCCGGCTGAGACTGAGAATCATGCCGGTGAGTATGCCCGGCATCGCCGCCGGAAATGTCACAGTGGCGAATGTCCGAAAACGACCCGCACCGAGCGCCAGCGACGCCTCCTTGTAGGTCTGCGGCACACCGCGGATCGCCTCCTCGCTGGCGCAGATAACAACCGGCAGCACCAGCAGTCCCAACGTCAGCGATGCCGCCAGAACGCAAGGTCGACCGATCAACATCACGTAAAAGGCCAGACCAAAAAGACCGAAAACAATACTGGGTACCCCTGCAAGAGTATTAATGCACGTGCGTATAAGGCGGACGATTCGGCTGTCGCCGCCGAACTCGACCAGGTACGCCGCCGAGACAATACCCAAAGGCGCCGCAAAGGCCATCGCACAAACGGTCAGAAGAAGCGTGCCGAGTATCTCCGGCCCCACCCCGCCGAAAAAATAACCCGGGGTACTGTCGTCAATGAAGTACTGCCAGTATATACGCAGCCGCGGCAGAAACAACTCGTCAAGGCTTGATTCGACCATACCAAAAAGCGGTTCCAGCTCCGTGCCGCCGAACTGCTTTGGATCGGTGCGGCAGACAAGCTTCTTCTCCATCGGCTTGGCCGGATCTGTTTGTACCCATTGCTCGGAGTACAGCAGACGCCTAAGATAACGCTGCACCAGATCCCACCTGGTCGCCCCGAACTGATTCTCCGCCAGCGGAGGCATCGGCTCATCAGGTCGAGGACCGAAAAGATCACGAATTGCTTCTGTAACCTCGCTAAGCTGCGCCGCATAGCGCTGGCGATCCGCCAGGTCCATCTGTTTGATCGTCTTGCTGTAAGAACGCGCCATTTCGAAATACTGCTCGGCGGCTCCCTTCAACCCCGGCGACTCGGCAAACGCAAGCACTTCGTCAAGGAGTTTGCTGACTTCCTCGCGGTCGGTGCTTGTATATGCCTCAGTAAGGAGATCGCGAATATGTCGGGCTTTGCCGCGAAGCTCCGTGTAACTCTCATCGCTGACGTTCTGAAGACGCAGTTCCTCGTTGAATCGGCGAAAAATATCGCGTACCCGGCTGATCTGACTTTCGGTGTCGATGCCGCGTGCAAAGCTGTCCAGGAGCTCGTATATTGGTCGACGCGCTTCCTCAACCCTGGCGACCTGCGCCCGCAGTCTTTCTTCGTTGCCACGGTTGAAAATGGCGTACTGCATGCGGCGGAATTCCACAGTTTCCCTGAACAAGACCGCCGAAAGACCCCGTCCGGTCATCGGTATAAGCACCACCAGAAGCAGAAACCCGAGCAGCAGTACGCAAAAATACGCAATCGCCGTGAAACCTTTGTCCTTATATCCTCTGAACGCGAGATTCATGCCTGCTGCCCCTTCCTGCGGAAACGAACAAGAAACGCCTGGCTGATCATGTTCAGCATAAACGTGAACACCAGCAGCACGAGCCCAACCGCAAACAGCGCGAAATAGTGCTCACTGCCCTTTGGTGTTTCACCCATCTCCTGGGCTATCGTAGCCGTCATCGGACGAACCGATTGTGACAAATTCCACCACGGCGATGGTATTTGAGCCGCCATGCCCGCCGCCATGAGAACCACCATAGTCTCGCCGATGGCCCGCATCATGCCCAGAATCACCGCCGCAATTATACCGCTGTGAGCGGCCGGGATTACAACTCGCAAGATCGTCTCGGCACGCGTTGCCCCGAGCCCGTAAGAGGCCTCGCGAATCTCACGACCAATCGCCGACAGAGAATCTTCGGCAACGCTTATAATCGTGGGAACCGCCATCAACGCAAGGATCATCGACACATTCAAAATGTTCGCCCCGGTGGGGAACCCGAAAACACGCTGAAGCCAGGGCGCAACCACTATGATCGCAAAAAAACCGTAAGCCACCGACGGAATCGCCGCCAGCAATTCGATAACCGGCTTGATAATCTGCCGAAGCTTGAATGGCGCGATATCGCTGAGAAAAACCGCGCTTATAAGACCCACGGGCACTGCCACAATCAGTGCGGCGAAGGTAACGTACAGAGAACCGACTATAAGAGCCCTTGCGCCGAATTCCGCCTCATCGGCCTGCGGATACCATTCGCTGGAAGAAAGAAAATGATGCAAACGCACGACACTTGCTTTTAATGTGTCCAGCCAGATAAACGGGACGGTCTCGCGTATGACAAACAGGAAAATGAGAAACACAGCCATGACCGAAACGAAAGTTATCAGCAGGGTCAGGCCCCGCCCCGTATATCCAAGCACGTAGCCGCGCAGGTCTTCCGCCGGCGTAAGAAGCAGAGGGCGTGTGAACTCTGCCGCCGCCGATATGTTTGTCGCCGTCTTAGTCTCTTGGGTCATCTCCGTTCTGAATCCCCTCCGGCGTGCTGACCTCGCCGGTTTAATGGCAGCATCCTTAGTGCCGTTCCAATATCACGATCCCGCTGGCGAACTGTCAGTAATTCGTCAAAGGTACGAAGCCCTTCGATTGGACAATATCCTGGCCCTTCTCACTTAG
>JAWLHD010000416.1:0-4306 GCA_041690555.1 Anaerohalosphaeraceae bacterium | reverse complement strand
CACCCGGCTCAAGTCCTGGAAGTAAATATACCCCATCCTTTTAGCTGCATCAGCGATCGCAGTTTGACGCACCGGCGCCGACTCGCTATACTGACGGTGGGAGAAAGGAATGCTTAGCTGGTTTAAGGGAGAGTTCACATGGATTGTAAACAGAGCGAAATGATCGTGTCATTTCTGGCGGCGCTCGGACTGTGCATGGCGGCAATCTGCGGTTCGTGCCGAAAACACGCTGGTCCGCCAGATGAGTCCGCCGCGCAGACTGAACAGAAATGGCCCCCCGCCGCCGGCGAGGTCTACAGCCTCTTCGACGGCAAGACGATGGGCCAATGGCAGCAGACGCCGTTCGACCAGGACGGCAAAAGCTTCGTCGAGGACGGCAAAATCGTCATGACCGCCGGACAGGACATGAGCGGCATAAACTGGACCGGACCAGTCCTGACATTGGATTACGAGCTCGAACTGGAAGCAGCGCGGCTGGACGGCTCCGACTTCTTCTGCGGCCTGACCTTTCCGGTCAATGACAGCCCGTGCACGCTGGTCGTGGGTGGATGGGGGGGCACGCTGATCGGCCTCTCCAACATTGACTACTATGACGCCGCCAACAACATGACCTCGCGAAGTAAGACGTTCGAAAACGGCGTATGGTACACGATAAGGCTCCGCGTAACCGATGAGCGTATCCAGGCATGGATCGACGACGAGATGTTCGTCAACTTCGAATGGCCCGGGCACAGGCTGGACGTCCGCATGGAGGTAGACCTCGCCCGGCCGCTGGGTATTTCGACCTGGCAGACTACCGGCGCCGTCCGGAAAATCACAGTTCGAAGGGAAAGCGAACCCGCCGAATTCATTGATCCGTGGGAGCTTTGAGGCTCCTTGCGCAGGCAATGATCTTGCCGCAAACCAAAATGGCGCCGGCCGCGTATAGGACCTGCAGCGACAATCTGAACAGTGATTCGAAAGGTATGAAATGACCAAGGTGGATGGCTCGACTCTGCGGGGCTGTGCGGCGTACGCGCTGGCGGCCGTATTGATCATGGCCGGTTCTTCGGCGGCGGATCTGACTTTCTTCGGCTGGTCGGACCAGCACGTGCAGACTGACGGCAATGCATCCCATCTGCGAAACGCCGTATATGCCATGAACGCCATTCCCGGCGCCTACTTCCCTGATGAGATAGGCGGAACCGTCGACAAGCCCGCGTTCGTATTCGGCGCCGGCGATATCACCGAGTGGCCGACCGCCGCGGCGAAGGACACGTGGGACAAGATCATCAGGTACGCCCTCCGCTACCCGAGCTTCGACATCGCCGGCAACCATGACCTCGGCGGTCTATCGCCGAGCAAGACGTTAACGGACTGGCTCATCACCCGGCATGGTGCTCTCAGCTATACCTTCGACATCAAGGGTGTACACTTCATCGCCCTCTTCTCCGAATACGACGAAAGCCTCGACAACCCAGCACAACCGATCTCCGCCGAAGCGCTGGACTTCCTCAAAAAGGCTCTGGCCAAAGTCGATCCCCGGCAGCCCGTCATAGTCGCTACACATCTCTGCTATGATGCCATCACCAACCGCGACGCGCTCGTGGACGCCATGCAGGGTTCCAACGTCCTCTGTGTTCTCGGCGGGCATTATCATAAGGCCAAAATCGACAAGTACCGGGGCATTACGTTTGTGCAGCTTCCCTCGCCCGCGCCTGGATCGCCCGACGAGTTTACCGTATTCCGAATCACGCAGGATCGCATCGTGGCGATTCCTTTTGATTACGCCCAGCGAAAGTGGGCAACGGATGCAAAAAAGATCCTCGACGAGCCCATCAAGGGCCCCAAACCGCCCACTGCAATCAAGAAGCCTCAAACCCTGGCAATTGGCGATTCGGCGCCTGACTTCATGCTGCCGGGTGTGGACAACCGTTATTACGCGCTGAAGGACTTCGACTCCGCCGATGTTCTCGCGGTGATCTTCACGACCAATCACTGCCCCACCGCACAGGCATACGAAGAGCGCATCAAGCAGATTGTCGCCGACTACAAAGACAAGCCCGTCGCGGTCGTCGCGATCTCGCCGAACGACCCGCTGGCCGTCCGGCTTGACGAACTGGGCTACAGCGACATGAACGACTCATTCGAGGAAATGAAGGTCCGTGCCCAGAAGCAGCAGTTCAACTTCCCGTACCTCTACGACGGCGACGACCAGCAGGTATCGATGAGGTACGGACCTGTCGCCACGCCGCACGTCTTCATATTTGACAAGGCAAGAAAGCTCCGCTACGCCGGGCGCATCGACAACTCCGAAACAGGCCAGGTCACAAGCCACGACACGCGCAACGCCATCGATGCGCTCCTCGCGGGCAAAAAGCCTCCCGTCGAAATAACCCGCACGTTCGGCTGCTCCGTCAAATGGTCTGACAAACGCCACCTTGTGCAGGAAGCGCATGAGCGATGGGCGAAGGAGCCGGTAACGCTGGACACCATCGACGAAGCGGGCGTCCGCGACCTGCTCGGCAATAAAACTGACAAACTGCGGCTCGTCAACGTCTGGGCTTCGTGGTGCGGACCGTGCGCCGCCGAATTCCCCGACCTGGTCGCCATAAACCGAATGTATCGAAACCGCAAATTCGAGATGGTAACAATCAGCACCGACAAGCCCGAATACAGGCAGGGAGTGCTCGCGTTCCTCCAGAAGCAGCAAGCCTCATCGAAAAACTACATCTTCCACAAAGAAGACATCGACGCCTTCGCTGACGCACTCGGCAACAACTGGCGAGGAGCCATCCCATTCACCCTGATCATCAAACCCGGCGGCGAAGTCCTGTACAAGGAAGAAGGCATCATAGACGTGCTGACCGCGCGCGGCATAATCGCCGATTACCTCGGACGGACATATTAGCCGCAAGCTGCGGCAGGTTTGTGCGTATCGCGGCGGCTCAGCCGAATGACAGGCCTTCTTTCTTTGCCACCGACCGAACATGATCGGCCGCAAGCTTGTACTCCTCCTGGTTGGGCAAATGCTCCAGCATCAGCGGCACGTTGTCCAGCTTGCTCAGCTCCCTCAGAAACACGCCGTAGTCCAGAGCCCCCAACCCCGGCCGCACCTCGTCCAGGTGCGTAGTAAGCTGCTCCGATAGCAAAATGTCCTTGCCGTGGCAGCTCTTAATGAGCGGACCGAGCTTCGCAAAGCACTCCCGGATCAGCCCGGCATTGTCGAAGTACCGCTGCGGACTCGTAACGATATTCACTGGATCCAGGTGCACCGCGAAGCGTCTGCGATCAATTGCCTTTATAAGATCGACGTATGAATCCGCCGAATCGGGATACTCCCACGGCATCATCTCTAATGTGAAATATGTCCGTGTTGGCTTCACCGCATCGATGATCCCCCTCGTCGTCTCGACAATCATGTCAAACGTATCCGTCGTAAGATTGCCCTTGTGCGGACCCGCCCAGTTCGTCGCATGTCGCGAGCCGGCAATATTGACGCAACAATTCGCCCCGATCCGGTCCGCCAGCGCCAGATGATCGCGACATTTTTTGAGTGCCGCATTGCGCTGAGTTTCGTCCGGGCTGATAGGATTGCTCCACGCACCCACTTCCGCTATGACCACATCCGCCTTCTTCGCCGCCGCTGCGTATGCCTTTACTATGTCATCCGAAGCATCGGGACCGACCGGGCAATATGCCGCCCGGTACCCCAGCCCCCTGAGATTCTCCACCCATTTGTCCGGACTGCCTCCCGTCGGGCACGGGCCGCCCAAACGCATCGCCCCCGCCGCCGGCCGACCATGCAAGGCTGAAACCGAGGCCGCACCCAGAACCGCCGCACCCGCGGAAACCTTCACAAAACGCCGCCGCGACCACTCATGCTCGCCAATACCCATATCTCTATCCTCTCAAAAAGCACCGATTCAACACAATAGTATACCCGTTCGCACCTCGCGTGTCCATCCAGCCTCAGCCGATTCAGCCGATTGGACCGGCCTGGCGGCCGTTGCAGTGGACCTGCTTCTCATGTTATAATAAAGGACCTCACACATAGAGGCCCCATGCGGGGCTTAAATTAACAAGTGGAGAGCAGATGAGATTTGCAGAACAGAATCGCAGGCAGCTTCTGGGAGGACTCGGCCTCGGCATGTTAGGTGTCGCTGGCGCCCAGGCCAAAGACGATATCGACGCCATCACCGGCCCAACCCTCATTGTCGAACAGGATCGCCTCGAATACACGCGACTCCGCAACCTCAGCCTCGACGATCCCAAAGTCCGTGCACGCGCCGCCAGAATGCCCGTCGCGAAGATCGGCGGCATCACC